>CAIPJU010001007.1 GCA_903865465.1 uncultured Bacteroidota bacterium | reverse complement strand
TGGCTTACCAGCACTCCGGCTCCATGATACCTTAATCCGCCTGCATGAATTTTGTCAGGTATATAATTGTGTCCGAGAGTGTACATTGGAAGTAATGGGGTCATTCCTGCAGTATCGCCAAAATCATACATGAATTTTCCTTTTGTAAGTTTTGGACAGGAAGATGGTTCTACTGCTACAAATCTGGTTTTCTTTCCTTTCTGAATGTTTTCGCGAAGGAAGGGGAAAGCTATACCTGAGAAGTTGGATCCTCCACCGAAACAACCCAGCACCACATCGGGATAATCCCCGGCCTTTTCCATCTGGAGAAGAGCTTCCTGACCAATTATAGTCTGGTGCAGTATTACATGATTAAGAACACTGCCAAGTGAATACTTTGTATATGGATCCTGAAAAGCAACCTCCATGGCTTCAGAAATTGCGATGCCAAGGCTGCCGGGAGAGTCGGGGTCTGCATCGAGGATTGCCCTCCCCGCAGCTGTCATGGTACTGGGGGAAGGGACAACTTTTGCGTTGTAAGTATTCATCAGGAGCTTACGGCCTGGTTTCTGGTTATAGCTCACCTTAACCATGAAAACGAGCAATTCAATACCGAAATGATGACAGGCATAACTCATAGCGCTTCCCCACTGTCCAGCTCCGGTCTCCGTTGTTATTCTCCTCACACCTTCCAGCTTGTTATAATAAGCCTGAGGGATTGCGGTGTTTGCTTTATGCGAACCTGAATAGTTTCCCCCTTCATACTTGTAATATATTTTACTCT
The DNA here is from genome assembly GCA_903865465.1 of uncultured Bacteroidota bacterium. Lineage (GTDB taxonomy): Bacteria > Bacteroidota > Bacteroidia > Bacteroidales > VadinHA17 > LD21. The sequence goes on along the minus strand of CAIPJU010001007.1, from coordinate 845 downwards.
TTGTACCCAGGGCCTTCTCAAGATTAACAGCCCTGAAAAGAGGAGAGGGGCGGAAACTGTGATAAAGGCTTTGAACCTCCTCAGGAATGTCGATATACCTTTCTGCAGAAACCTCCTGCTTAATGAGCTCCATTGGAAATATCGCAGCAAGATCTTCAGGGCCTATTGGCTGCTTTGTTCCGGGATGAAGCGGAGGCAAGGGCTTATTAGGCATATCAGCCATTATATTATACCACTGTTGCGGCATCTCATTTTCTTTTAACTGAATCTTGAAGGACTTTTTCATTCGACTATTTTTTACGGTTAATAAATAAAAAAAGGCACGCTGTGAATGGCATGCCTTTAAAATATCTCTTTAATTTATATAATGGCCTAATTCACAGTATCATTTTCAGAGCTGCACCAAGACCATTGACTATACTGTTGCTTTTTCATATAGGCAAAAATAATCAAAAATTTAAAATATCAATAAAATCAGATATTTATTTAACGAGTTTCTCTGTTTATTTAATATTAACAATCAATTTATTCAAAAACAGCCCAGAAATCTTTCATTCATGAACTACCACTCCCAGTTTTCGAAGGTCGTCAAAAAATCCGGGATAGGATTTAGCCACACACTGCGAATCGTGGATGAAAATCCGTCCCTGAGCGCCAAGTGCCATGATGGCTGCAGCCATGGCAATACGATGATCATCATGTGATTCGACATGAGCGCCGATGGGACTACCTCCGGTAACGAACATAATATCATCCTTTATCTCAATACTAATATTCATCTTACCGAATTCTTCCTTAAGTGCCAAAGCCCTATCGCTCTCTTTGTGCCTTAGCCTCGATACCCC
>CAIPJU010001006.1 GCA_903865465.1 uncultured Bacteroidota bacterium | reverse complement strand
GTTAATTAAAATGAAATAGATGCCCTTTCAACTGATCAGAACTTTTCCTGCCGCAACTCTGTTTATATCAAAAAAAGAGTATGAAAAAGTTAGGAATCATTGGATCAGGTGTGGTTGGCAAAGTTCTTGCCGCGGGTTATAAAAAGCATGGCTACCAGGTAATGCTTGGCTCGGGTGACCAGACAAAAAGGGAGCAGATAAAGAAAGAGACGGGAATCGAAACAGGCAGTTTTGATGAAGTTGCTGCGTTTGGAGATATTGTAATCCTTGCGGTCAAAGGAGTAGTTGCTGAAAAAGTAATCTCCGGAATTGCAGGCAGGATAAGCGGTAAGACCGTTATAGACACAACTAATCCCATAGCTGAAGTACCTCCTGTAAATGGGGTGATCGGATACTTCACATCACTCGACAATTCTCTGCTTGAAAGGCTTCAGAGGCTTGCTCCAGCTGCTAACCTGGTAAAAGCATTCAACAGCGTAGGAAATGCATTTATGATTGATCCCGATTTTGGACAAAAGCCATCTATGTTCATCTGCGGCAACAGTGTTTCAGCTAAAAATGAGGTCAGATCACTTCTTGAAGAGGTGGGATGGGAAGCTGAAGATATGGGAATGGTCGAAGCTGCAAGAGCAATTGAACCATTATGTATGCTTTGGTGTATTCCGGGATTTCTTGAAAACGAATGGTCGCACGCTTTCAAGTTGCTGAAAAAGAAAAACTAAAGCTAAAGTTTTGTTTGATTTTAAAAGCATGCCATTAGTATTTACGGCATGCTTTTTTTTACTTAAAATTGATATTTGGTCGTTTTTATCTTAAATGACATCATTTAAGTGTCAAGTACTTTCGGGGAACCTGAAAATTATTTTCAGATTAAGTATAATTATCTGATTCCCGTTCGAAGATTAAGTTCTAACTTCAAGGATATTTTTAATGAATATGTTAAAAAACTATCTTAAATCGGCTTTGAGGTTTATTAAGCATAACCGGATATTTGCCGGTATCAATTTATTGGGACTTTCAATTGCCCTGGCTGCTTCATTTGTAATATTGCTTTTTGTAATCAATGAACTGAGTTACGACCGTTTTCACAAAAACCACAGGAGGGTTTACAGAGTCTTGAATTACTACACCGATTTTAAGAGCACACAATCAGGAACTCCATATGTCCTGGCAAAGTCATTAAAAGAAGAATTTCCACAGATCGAAAAAGCTGTTAATGTAAGACGAATGAGAGGCTTCAGGTTAAAAATGAATGACCAGTCGGTTATTGAGGTCAATGAAGCCGTGGCTACCAACTCTGATATATTTGACATCTTTTCATTGCCTCTGATCAACGGCTCTCCTGATAAAAACCTCCTCGATGAAAAGAACTCGATAGTTTTATCTCGCTCACTCGCAACTAAAGTATTTCCCGGCAAAAATCCTGTCGGTCAGGACATAACTACAGTCGGGAACAACAGTGAGCAGCTCTTCAGGGTTACCGGAGTATTTGAAGATCTCCCTCAGAATTCAACATTCAGGGCCCAGTGTCTGATTAACAGCAAGTGGACATTAGATCCTCTTAATAAAACATTTAAGATTACCAATGTTGATCTGGACTGGACAATGAACTTCTGGATAACATGGGTTCTGCTTTCGAAAGACTGCAATATAAAAACTCTTGAAAATCAATTCAGGGCCTTCGAGGTTAAGAACATAAGCGAAAAACCACCCTACCGGTATTCACTTCAAAATTTAGCTGATGTTTACCTGGGCTCCGGCAATATTGAAAATTCCGGAAGTGCAGGTGACATAAAGAATGTGAGACTCTTTTCTGCTATCGCTTTACTGATAGTGCTCGTTGCAACAATAAACTATATAATTCTCTCAACAGCAGTATCTAGCGGTCGGCGGTTGGAAGTTGGGATAAGAAAAACATTTGGCGCCGTGAACAGAAGCATTAAGAATCAGCTTCTGAGCGAATCAGTAATTATGGCTCTTATTGTTTTGCCAGTTGCTCTGGTTCTGATGAGGATTGCCCTCCCCTACGCAGGGAAACTCTTTCAGACCAACCTGTCTATTATAAATTCGAACATTGTGTTTTATGCTGCTGTTTACCTGGCCCTGACAGTATTAATCGGAGTTGTTTCGGGTCTATATACATCTTCATATTTATCGCGGCTAAAAGTCATGGATATTCTTAAAAGCACCTCATATTCAGGCAAGAATAAACTGGTTTTTCGTTCAATCCTTATTATTCTTCAACTTGTCATCTTCTGCTCATTTGTTTCGGGTACCCTTATCATCCGTTCCCAGTACAATTACGCTCTTAAGAAGGATCCTGGATATTATAATCATGATATTCTCCTGATTGAGCTTGGTCGTGATTTCAGGGGCTACTCTGCCTATATAAACAGCATTAAATCAAATCCCAATATTATCATGGCAGGAGGTGCAATGGAGGGATTGCCTATGCAGGGCTCGATGGTTATTATGTATCCGAATTACCAGGATAACACGATAAAGATAAAAGTAGAAGGGCTGGCCGTTGACTATAACTTTGATGAGACAATGGGCCTCAAATTAGTAAAAGGCAGGGATTTCTCGCGGGATTTTGGAAGCGACCTTAAACAATCAGTTCTGCTTAATGAAGAAGCAGTCAAACAGCTGGGAATAACCGATCCTGTTGGTAAACTTTTTGGAGATCAAACAATTATCGGAGTTGTGAAGGACTTCAACCTCCATTCTATACATTCCGGTATTCCTCCGCTAATGATTAATATGACTGATGAGTATATACAACAGGTTGCCGTACATTATAAACCCGGGACCATGTTCTCTATTCTTCCCATGCTGGAGACTGAATGGAAAAAAGCCGCACCTGACAGGCCTTTCAGGTATACTACCATCGAAGACATGATTAAGGATATCTATTCCTCCGAAAGAAATCTAAGTACGATTGTTTCAATATTCGCGCTTTTTACCCTGCTCATTGCTGCTTTTGGATTATTTGGTCTGACTCTTTATGTTGCACGGTCGAAAACAAAAGAGATAGGCATCAGAAAAGCATTTGGAAGTTCAGAACAATCAATTATCAACTCGTTCCTTAAAAGTAACCTGTTGCTTGTTCTTGCAGCATCACTCGTGTCAGTTCCTGTGACACTTTACTTCATAAGGAAATGGCTGAATAATTTTGCATTTAAAACCAACATTGAGTGGTGGATATTTGTTATCTCATTGATGGTTGCTGCTATTGTTGTGCTTTTAACAATATACTTTCATTCCTATAAAGCATCGCGGATTAATCCTGCGGATGCTCTAAGGCATGAATAACAAAATATTTAACATAAATAAAAATTTACTAATATGAAAATTTTAATTCTGGGAATCTCGGGAAGAACAGGCAAACTGGTTGCTTCTGAAGCAATTAAAAGAGGTCACAAAGTTGTCGGCATAGCGCGGAACCCGAAAAATTTCACACTCGATGGAGCTGAAGTTATTGAAGGTACTCCCTATGATTCCGGAACAGTACAAAAAGCAATTACGGGGTGCGATGCTGTAATTGGTACTCTTAGCCTGATTTCAAAAGACCAGGGACTGTTTGGCAAGTTAAAGAC
>CAIPJU010001005.1 GCA_903865465.1 uncultured Bacteroidota bacterium | reverse complement strand
GCCTCTGAAACCAGGGGTGCTCGATGAGGTCAAAAAAGAAATCTCCCGGGATGCTGATAAAACCATATACTGGATCATTAATAATTTTTCGCTTGTTGATCAGATAAACCACCTGGAAATTTTTAAGCTACAAAATTATGAATTAACGCCATTTAACAACATTAGAATGTAATATTTTAAATAAAGTCCACTCCTGATTATCTTTCTGGTTTGAACAAAATAGTAAAAGATATATTGAAATCCTATAACCGCAGAGCCTGGAAATAAGAGTGCAAAAGTCGCATGAGGTTGAATACCCTCTCTTTACTCAGTGTCCTTTGCAAAAACTCAGCGTTCTTTGCGGTTAATAAGAAATTTCTTCGTATCAGAATTGTAATTTCAAATCAATCAGGCTTCTAACATTATTAAAGATAAGAATGGCTGGTTTCAGTTTCGATGAACTAAACCCTACTATGAAAACCTCCTGATGTGAAATAAAATGATTACCAACATTCTTTTATTAATTAAACTTGATGTGTAATCACATTTATTGTCACATTTGAATTATTTTCCGTCTTTAGATCATGAAAGAGAGAAAGCGGCTGAATCAACAAAAAAAATAAGCGAGCCAGAAATGAAAATTGAGATACAAGGTCTAAACCAGATATATCCTAACGGGAACCACGCTCTAAAAGATATAAATCTTGAATTCGGAACCGGAATGTTTGGCCTGTTGGGGCCGAATGGGGCTGGAAAATCGAGTCTGATGAGGATTCTTGTTACCCTAATGAAACCTACTTCAGGAGTGGTACTCGTTGAGGGACAGGACATTCAGAAGCACAGAAAAGAATTGAGGAGTATTCTGGGTTACCTGCCTCAGGATTTTAGGTTTTTTACAGCCCTGAAGACCTGGGAATTCCTCGACTATTCGGGTTCGCTTGCAGGTTTGAAGAACAAAAGAGAACGAATTGCAGAGGTAGACCGTCTGCTCGACCAGGTAGGTCTGCTGGAGGTGCGCGACCGTCAGGCAAATAGATTATCAGGTGGGATGAAGAGAAGGCTGGGAATTGCCCAGGCTCTCATTGGAAATCCAAGGATTATTGTCGTCGATGAGCCAACAACGGGCCTCGATCCCGATGAGAGGATCAGGTTCCGGAATATCCTTTCACAACTGAGTCAGCATGATGTAACAATAATCCTCTCCACACATATTGTTGGTGATATCTCCTCAACCTGTCAGGGAATGGCGCTTCTTAATAAAGGTGAACTTGTCTTTTCGGGATCTCCTGAAAATCTTGTAAAAAATGCCGAAGGTCATGTATTTAAGCTTACGCTCAGTCCATATGATTATGAAAGGGTTAAGGAACATTACAATATCATTTCTACCATTCCTGTTGAGAGTGGCTGGGAAGTTCAGATTGTATCAGATACAGCTCCGGACTTTGAGTCGATATCATTGATCCCCAATATTGAACATGCATATGTTTACTTCATGGAGCACAAGCTTCATACTGAATTAGGTGAATAACAATAATATAAGTCGATGGCATTCCTTCATAATATAAGAACCGTAGCAAAATATGAGGCAAAGACCCTGAGAAGAAGCTGGTTTTTCAGACTCTTCTCCCTCGGTGCTCTCTTCATCTTCACTATACTGAATATAGGATTCTTCTCTCCTATTGGCGATGAGAACTGGGAACTTGTTTCGATCTCCTCTTCAGTACCATATCTCAATCTTTATCTCTTAAATATCGGACAGGCCATCGTGGTTATTTTCCTGGCAGCTGATTTTCTTAAAAGAGATAAGAAAGTTGATACCAATGAGGTCTTATACACCAGGCCGATGTCGAATTTCGAGTATCTCATTGGAAAGACTTGGGGCATCCTGAGCCTTTTTCTCGCTCTCGATCTGGTTATCCTTTCAATTGCTATGCTCATGAATATCATATCAAAAAGCATGACGATTGATTTCATGTCCTATATCTACTACCTTCTTATTATACCAGTTCCAACAATTGTATTCAGCCTAGGTCTTGCATATGTGCTGATGTCGCTTGTCAAAAACCAGGCAATTACCTTCCTCCTGCTTCTGGGTATAGCTGCCCTCGACATCTTCTATCTCTGGTTCCGCATGGGATCACTTTTCGACTATATGGCTTTTGGGCTTCCTCTCTTTAAATCGAGCATTATCGGTTTTGATAATCTCCGGCTTATCGTGAACCAGAGGCTTCTTTATTTCTTTTTAGGGATGGCGATGGTCTTAACTACAATATTAATATTCAAGAGATTACCACAATCGAAATTTCATAGAGGACTAAGCATTGTCTTCCTCATCCTCTTTGCCTCAGGGGCTGCCATTTGTGGTTTCAATACCTATTCGGCCTACAGGAATGAGATTAATTTCAAAAAGCTGGTGGTTGAAACCAACAGGAAGTATGAAAACAGGAATTTTGCCTCAGTGACTGATGCCGAAATAATTCTCGATCACAAGGGCAAAAAAATAGAGGCTATCGCCAACCTTAAGATAATCAATGATTCAAAATCACCCCTCAACAGCTACCTATTCTCTCTCAATCCTTCGCTTACCATTACGAAAGTAACTTCAGCTGGCATTGAACTTGACTTCAGGAGGACAAATCAGATTATGGAAATAGATCCTAAAAAGATACTGGCTCCGGGGTTAACTGACAGCCTCCTTATTTCATACTCAGGTAGTATCAATGAATCATTCTGTTATCCCAATTTTAATGATAAGGTAACGAACAATCCCTACAGGATAATAATGCTGAATATAAATAAAAGGCAGGCCTTCCTCGGGGAAAAGTATGTTCTTCTCACCCCCGAGTGTTACTGGTATCCGGTTGCAGGACTTAATTATTATCCCACAAATCCGGCCCGGATTAAGATTGACTTCACTAAATATACCCTGGCTGTAAAGAGGGAAGATGGACTGTCGGCCGTTTCGCAGGGGAGAATGAAAAATGATAAGGAGTATACAAGGTTTATACCAGGGAATCCCCTTACCGGAGTGACCCTTGCAATAGGAAATTACAAATCTGATACACTAAGGGTCGATTCGGTTGAATATATAAGTTACTATTTCCCGGGGCATGACTATTATAAAAATGACCTGAAGGAGATCAGGGATACAATACCTTTTCTGATTTCAGGTATTATGAGGGAACTCGAAACCAATTTCGCAACAAAATATCCCTTTAAAACATTGAGTCTGGTGGAGGTTCCTGTTCAGTTCTATTCATATCCAAGGAAGAACACACAGACCAGAGGCGAGGTACAGCCTTCGATGGTACTTCTTCCCGAAAAACTCTCAACTATTGAAAATGCGGGATTTCATAAACGATTCACCCGGCAAAAGCGATGGATGGATCGCAACAACCAGATCTTAACTGACAAAGAGCTTGAGGTAAGGTTATTCAACGATTTTATACGTAACGTTTTTATAAGCGGCGAAAACTACACCTTTGTCAACGGAGTCGCTTCAAATGAGCCTCTCCGCTATCGTCTCGGGCCCAGTTTTTACTTTTTTAAGAATAATTTTTATTCCTCTGATTATCCTGTCATTAATGCTGTTTTTGAATCCCATCTTCAGCATCTGACACATGAGGGGAAGAGCGATGATTTCATGACGGGCTTCGGAGCTCTATCCGATAACGACAATGCGAACCTCATCCTGAAAAACAGCAGTTTCAGGGATTTACTTTCAAAAAATCCCTCGGGTGATACCATTCGTAATGTCCTGACAGTAAAAGGCGACTGGCTCTTTAACCTTCTCAGGTCGAAGGCAGGCCTGACCGAATTTAAGCCCTGGTTTGCGGAATATATCGATGAGAACCGCTTTAAAAAGGTTGATATTCAAAAATTTAGCGAGGATTTCAAGGCCCGCTTCGGATTCGGCTTTTACCCTGAGCTTGACGCCTGGTTTAACAGTAAGGAACAGCCGGGCTTTCTTATCAGCGGTTTAAAAGCAACGGAGATTATTATAGGAGAGAGGTCGAGATACCAGGTGGTTTTTGTTGCTTCAAATCCGGAGTCTGTATCCGGCATTTTTAATATCGCTTTTAGAACTTCAGGGTCAAAAGGGAAAGAACTTCTTGACATGAAGATAGCTCTCAGCAACAGTCAGAGTAATAATGGCGGAGGTTCAAAGTTCTTTGTCGATGCTACCGGAAGAGGAATGGATGCCGATAATATCTCAAAAATTGTCTTTTTAGGACCCAATGAGGTGAAAAAAATAGGTATTATCCTCGACGCCGAACCAAGGGCCATGCTGGTAAATACTCTTTCAGCCCGAAATATACCGGGTGAAATAGAGTTCCCTGTCAACGAAATAATAAAGGCAAAACGCGAAACCAAAGAGTTTTCAGGCGAAGAGTTGCTAAAAACAATGCCCCCCTACACCGAAGCTTCAGAGGTGATTGTGGATAATGAGGATGAGGGATTCATCACTAGTAAGTTAAACATCACAAGTCCCCTTAAGAGCCTGCTTGGCATCAGGAACAGGAACGGCAAGAGATATTTGCAGATAAGCGACTGGAATACACCTGAATACTGGCAGCCTGTTGTACTCTCAACCTATTTCGGAAAATATGTACGTTCGGCGGTTTATACCAGGAGCGGCAAGGGTGATAAGAAGATCACATGGAGTACTGTTTTAAAAGAGTCGGGCTATTATGAAATATATGCCTATGTCGGAAAAACCACCGAGCGGATAAGTGTGAAGACAGGTGCCAGCGACGATAATTCAGAGAATAAGGATGACGAAAACGGTGATGATAATAAATTTAAGGATATGCATTATTTTGTCTATAGCGACCAGGGGGCTGATGACATAACTCTCGATTACCAGCACGCGGAAGGTGGATGGAATAATCTCGGACGTTTTTATATCTCTTCCGATACTGCAAAAGTTGTCCTGACAAATAAATCTTCAGGTAGATTGGTCCTGGGTGATGCCATCAAATGGGTGAAACAGGATTAATTATATAATCTTCTCCGGCCAATCAGAGAAAAACAACATAGTAACTACAATTTAAGATATCACAGAATGAATAAATACCTCAATAAAAAATTAATTCTCCTGGTAATGATACTGACATTACTGCTCACTAATTTGTCAGAGTCATCGGCTCAGGAAGGGCTTACCCTTGAAAAATCACTTAATATAGCAGAGGCCAACAGCCCTGCAATAAAAAAGACACGCCTTGGTCTTACGCGTAATCAGGAGAATCTTAATGCCCAGAATGCTTCGCTGAAATCACAGTTTTCCCTCTCGCTGACACCCATAAGTTATAGTCAGGGGAAAGTTTTTAACGACCTTATTTCGAGTTATAATTCCCAGAAGAATACTCAATCGCTGGGTACTTTTTCAATTATTCAGCCTATCATATTTACCGATGCCACCCTGTCGCTTACCAACAACTTAAAATACCTTGACAGTTACAGTCAGTTTGCAAACCTGAAGCAAAAAGTATTCAGCAATAACCTGGCTATCAACCTCAATCAGCCCCTATTCACCTATAACAAGACAAAACTTGCGCTTAAAGAGCTGCAGCTTGCCCTCGAGAATGCCCAGTTAAACTATGCCATTCAACTGCTTTCGCTCGAGAAAGATGTTACTCAGGCCTTTTACTCCGTCTACCAGCAGCAACAGAGTCTTGATATTGCCCATCAGGCTTATGAGAATATGCAAAAAAGCTATGAGATCTCGAAAAACAAGGTAGAGGCAGGTATCTCACCCAGAGAGGAGATGTTCCAGGCTGAACTCAACCTTGCAACCACCAAATCGGATTATGAGAACAAACAGGTTTTGCTGGAGAATGTGAAGGACGATTTTAAAATGCTGATTGGCATGAGTTTATATGATGATCTTATTGTAATACCCAACATAGCAGTCGACACCGTGGCCGTTGATATTTCTTTTGCAATCGATCAGGGCACGCATAACAGGATGGAAATACGTCAGAGAAAGATAGATATAGAGGTGTCTCAATTCGACCTGATACAGACCAAGGCTCAGAATGAGTTCAAGGGAAACCTGGGCTTATCGGTGGGTCTCTTCGGGAACAATGCAAAACTGGGTAATATTTACGACAAGGGAAGCAGTACTGATAATGAACAGGTGGCCTTATCGCTCGAGATCCCATTATGGGACTGGGGCCGCAGAAAATCGATGATAAAAGCATCAGAGGCTGGCATTGCAGTGTCGCAGATTGCCCTCGAAGATGAGCAAAATAATATTATCCTTACCATCAGAAAAGTATACAGGAACCTTCTCAATCTGAGAAACCAGATCGAGATCGCTCGTCAGAACGTAAAGAATGCAGAACTAACTTATGATCTAAACCTTGAAAGATATAAAAATGGCGACCTTACCGGTATGGATCTGAACATCTATCAGAATCAGCTCTCGGAGAAGAAACTTACTTATACCAATTCTCTGATCTCATATAAAATTGAACTTCTTAATCTTAAGATCCAGACTCTCTATGATTTTGAGAAAAAAGCAGAAGTAACACCTAAAATGTCAAACGACAATAATTGATTATAAAAGATAACAGGATGAAAAAAAGCATTTTCATAATTGCAGCTTCGTTAATAGCCCTAACAGCTTGCAGGAACCAGGAACAGAATCTCAATGCCGATGTTGAAATCCCCGTTTCGGTCGAGAGCATAAAATTCAAATCGATTGAGGAGTATATCAATACTACCGGGACAGCCATCCCAAAGGGTGAAATCCTCCTCAAATCGAAGATCACTGCTTCCTATTTCCTTGAGAAAAACCCGCTGACTTCCCGGCCCTGGCAACTGGGTGATGTAATTAAAAAGGGTGCACTGATCGCCCAACTCGAAGACAAAGAATATGTCAATTCTATTAAGCTTGAGACCAACCAGCTTAATATGGAACTTGCCGAGAGTGAGCTTAAAAAGCAGGAATCACTCTATGAGAAAGGAGGAGTTACCCTGAAAGATCTTAAGACTGCGAGTATTAACTACGAAAATGCCAAATCGACAGTTGAGAACTCAAAGCTTCAGCTCGACAAGACGAAGATAATAGCCCCTATTGACGGAGTTATTGTCGATCTCCCCTATTATACCCAGAGTACTCAGATCGATGCCGGCGCGACGATAGCCAGGATCATGGATTACCAGACTATGTACATGGATGTTCAGCTTCCCGAGAAGTATATTTCAGTTATTAAACCCGGGCAGGTAGTCAAGCTTACAAATTATACCATCCCCGAGGATACAATTATTGGGAATATTACCCAGCTCTCGCCAGCTATTAATGCTGATACAAGAACATTCAAGGGCAATATTTCCATCAATAATCCGAAATACCTCCTTCGTCCTGGGATGTTTGTAAAAGCCGATATCGTTACTGATCATAAAGATTCAGTTATAGTGATCTCAAAAAATATTATTCTCTCGCGTCAGAAGGGGAAAACGGTCTTCATTGTCGATCGCGGTATAGCAGCCGAAAGGATCATTGAGACAGGGCTAGAGAATGCAACCGACGTAGAAGTCACCAAGGGACTCTTAAGAAATGACAGGATAGTGAGCAGTGGCTTCGAGACACTGAGCAATAATTCGAAAGTTAAAATCATCAAGTAACTGACATGAACAGAATTGCTCAATTTGCTGTAAAGTACCCGGTTACGGTATTCATGCTCGTTCTGGGAATAGGCCTTCTGGGCTTTATCTCCTTCGGCAGGCTTGGTACCGATCTCTTTCCAAACCTGAATAACCCTAAGATCTATGTAGAGCTGAAGGCAGGCCAGAAGCCACCCGAAGAGATAGAGAAGAACTATGTCGATCAGATAGAGTCTTTGTCGACCCGTCAGAGCGATGTTATAAAGGTCTCGTCTGTTTCAAGGGTTGGATCGGCCACAATAACAGTCGAATATGACTGGAATAAGGATATGGACGAAGCTTTCCTTGATCTTCAGAAGGAGCTAAATGCCTTCAGGCAGAATTCGGACCTCGAGAGCTTCACAATAACCCAGTACGATCCCAACGCCTCCCCTGTAATGGCTGTAGGGGTGAAGAATGAGAACATAACCAATATGGATGAGCTCCGTAAAACTTGTGAAAACTACATCAGGAATGAGCTGGTACGCATCGAAGGCGTTGCCGATGTAAGACTTACTGGCATAGAAGAGAGCGAGGTAATAGTTGAAACAAACAAATATATTCTTGAATCGTATGGAATAAGCTCCGATGTGATCGCCTCGCAGATAAACAACTATAATAAAAATGTCTCAGGCGGATCGATCGTGGATATGGGCCTTAAATATATCGTTAAGGGTGTTAGTGTATTAAAAGATATTAAGGATCTCGAAAATATAGTGGTGGGCTTTAAACAGGCTCAGTCAACTGCTCCTCTTTCAGGAAATTCATTATCGGGAGCTGCCTCAGCTGCACCAACTTCAGAGAGAATTCCAATCTACCTCCGGGATGTGGCAAAAATAAGGTTCGCCAACAAGGAGCCTAAAAATATCGTCACAATAAATGGAGAAAGGTGCGTCAGCTTATCAATTTATAAGGAGCCAAAATACAACACTGTTGAAGTTGTAAAGAGCCTGAATAAGGCTTTCACAGGACTCTCCAAAGCTCTTCCGGGATATCAGTTCATAGGTGTCAGGGATCAGGGAAAGTATATTAATAATGCGATAAAAGAGGTTCAGTATTCAACCCTGGCAGGAATCTTCCTGGCCGTGATAATTCTTTACATTTTCCTCCGCCGCATTGGGACCACCTTTGTAATCAGCCTGGCAATACCAATTTCCATTGTTGCCACCTTCAACCTGATGTATTTCGGCCATCTGACTCTTAACATAATGACACTTGGAGGCCTGGCGCTTGGGGCCGGAAGACTTGTCGATGATGCTATTGTGGTCCTGGAGAACATCACGAGGGCCCGCGAAGAGGGAATGTCGCTCAGGGAGGCCACCATAACCGGAACAGGGCAGGTTGGAGGCGCCATAACTGCTTCCACTATAACAACAATAGTCGTTTTTCTTCCCATTGTTTATCTGCACGGGGCCTCTGGTGAGATGTTCAAGGATCAGGCCTGGACGGTGGCTTTCGCACTCATCTCCTCTCTGGTTGTAGCTATGCTGGTGATACCTATGCTTATGAATACTTTTTTCAGGGACAGGAAAGGAACCGAGACACGACATATCAGCACCCCTCTTCAGTTTAAATGGTACTCCGGCTTTCTTGAGGCTATTCTCGAAAAGAGAAAACTGATAATTATCCTTGCCCTGCTACTGGTGGCGTTCTCCGCTTTATTGATTCCCAGATTGGGAAGCGAATTCATGCCAAAAGCGGTTTCATCGGAATTCACCATCGAGATGACTCTTCCCGAGGGGACCAGCCTCACGGAAACAGGAAATACTGTCAGAAACAGTGAAAAGATGATTAAAGAACTGCTGGGCGACAAAATAGACTTAATCTATTGCCAGTCGGGAGGAGATAATAATTCCGATATCTCTCAATCGGCCGTTGCACGAAACGACAACTATGCCAACATAAAAGTCTTTCTGAAGAAAGATTACTCAGGGAAGTCAGAAGAATCACTGGGCAGAGTGCAGCAGTATCTGAACAATCTTCCTCAGGATATTAAGGTAACCGTCAGCAGGGAAGAGAGCGCTCTTCAAACCACACTTGGCACCAACGATGCTCCTTTTGTGGTGGAGATAAAGGGGAAGGAGTATCCCGAGATGGAGCGTATACTGAATGAATCGCGAAAAATACTTCAATCAAATGCAGGGCTGTATAATATAACCACCTCACTCGATGAAGGAACTCCTGAGGTTGAAATAGCCATCGACAGATTCAAAACCAGTTATTTCAGTGTTACAGTTGACAATATAATAAGTCAGATAAAGAGTTACCTGACCGGTACTGTTGCCGGAAATTTTGAAAGTGGGGGTGAGATGAAGGATATTACCGTTAAGCTCGAAGATCTGCCTTTAAGACAACTGCAGGATCTCATAATTACGGCCGGAACGGTGAAACTTCCTTTGAGTGAGCTTGCTGAGATTAAAACAGTATTATCTCCCCGCGAAATAACCAGGTCAGACCAGTCGCGAACCTGTTATCTCTATGCGATGGTCAATAAGACAAAACCCTTCGACCGCATTGTTAAGGACTCTGAGGCAGCATTGAAGAATATTCCTCTGCCTGCTGATTATAAGATAGACATTACAGGCGAGGAGTTGAAAAGGAAGGAGACCATGGCGAACCTTTCTTTTGCTTTGATCCTCTCGATTATTCTTGTCTTCATGGTTCTGGCCGCTGAATTTGAGTCGATAATTCAACCCTTTGTTATAATCCTGACAATGCCATTTGCAGTGGTAGGCACAATACTAACCTTCCTGATTTTCGGAAAGTCGCTTAATATGATGGCCTATATAGGAATCATCATGCTTTGTGGTATCGCAGTTAGTAATGCCATTATACTCATCGACCGGATAAACCAGCTTCGTGAAAGCGGGATGGGCAAAAAGGATTCAATCATTACGGCAGGTACTCAAAGAATAAGGCCTATACTGATGACCAGTCTTACCACTATTTTTGCACTGTTACCACTAACTATCGGTATCGGGGAGAGCGCCTCCCTGCGATCGCCCATGGCCCTTGCAGTTATAGGAGGCATGGTATCATCGACTCTGCTCACCCTTGTCGTAATTCCATGCGTCTACTGGGTTTTTGACAGCTTTAGTAACTGGCTGAGAGTCAAAGCTACATTATAGCAGGCTAAACTTCTTACAAGACCAAAAATGGATTTTATTCTAAAGAGAAGAATTTTTATAAGTATGCTTTTCATCGGACTAACGATGTTAGGCTACGTGTCGTACAAGAAGCTTTCTGTTGAGCTCTTCCCAAATGCCCAGCTGCCTACTCTGATTGTTCAGATAAATACAGCTCTCGAAATGGACCCCTCATATATCGAGACCCAGGCCATAATACCTATTGAAGGCGCTATAGGGACCCTCGAAGGAATAGAAAAGATAGAATCAAATATCTCTTCGAACAGCGGTACAATATTGGTTTATTACAACCAGAATGCGAATCTCAAGTTTGCTAACCTCAAGCTTCAGGAAAAGATTGATGCTATAAAGAGTTCAATTCCTGTCGAATTCTTCATTAATGTCATAAAAATCGACCTGAAACAACTCACTAACCAGTTTATTGAACTGCAGGTCAGAGGCACTGGCGGTATTGACCGGATCCGAAATATAGCCGACAGGGAAATAAAACCTGAGTTTGAGAATATCTCCGGCATAGCCGGTGTTCAGGTATTCGGAGGCCAGGAGAACTCCATCGAAGTAAGGCTTCATGAAAAAGCCTGCAGGGCCAATGGGATAACTCTCAGTCAGGTAAGAAGTTTGCTTAATAACAATGGAGCCAGCAAGGCCTTTGTTGGGAAAGTGGCCGAGGGGAAGAACAGGATGTTTGTCAATGTCACCTCCCAATATACCGATGTTAAGGAAATTGGCAACCTGATCATAAAAAAAGAGGGTCCTGTCCTTCTGCGCGACGTAGCTGAAATTATCTACGGCGTCAAGGAAAAAAGTTCCTACAGCAGGGTAAACGGACTGGAGGCTGTAACCATGTCGCTGGTAAATGATAATCAGGCAAATCTCATCGATCTTTCACATGCCTCAGTTAATCTCGTTAAGGAGCTTAATAAAAAACTGGCGGCTTCAGGTATTGAGATTGTTGTTCAGAATAATAATGCGGAATTAATGGAGAAAAACATTAATGAGATTATTCACCTGGCAATAACAGGAGGTCTGCTGGCCATTCTTATCTTATGGTTTTTCCTAAGGAATATAAGGCTCGTAGCAATAATAGCTGTTTCAATTCCTGTTTCGGTCTACGCAGCATTTAATTTTTTCTATGCCTTTAACATCACAATTAATAGCCTGACCCTGGTAGGAATGGCTCTTGCCATAGGGATGCTAGTCGATAATTCGGTTGTGGTTCTTGAGAATATCTACCGTTTGGCGGGTCAGGGGAAGCCTACCGGAGAAGCCGTAAAACAAGGAACCATAGAAGTTTGGCGTTCAATATTTGCGGCAACTCTCACAACTGTCATTGTCTTCCTTCCTTTCATATTTTCAAACAACTTCCTGGTGAAAATGATTGGAAAAAACATAGGGGTCTCTATAATTTCCACCCTCTTCATATCCCTTACTGTAGCTTTGTTTTTCATTCCGATGGCGACCTATTTCCTTCTGACACGGTCGGCAAAGTCAAATTCGGATATCTTTAAGAGACTATCCCTGCACAACAGGCTAATCCAGGGCTACCATTTGGTCTTGAAGGCGAGTATGCGCAAACCGGCCTCCACCATAATTGGAACCCTTGTAATTTTCTTTGCCGCCTTACTTATAAGTCTGACTCTAAGTATAAGCAGTGAACAGCAGGTTCAGACCCCCAACTTCAGACTAACTGTTACCATGCCGGTGGGTTCAACACTCGACAAGACAGATGCAGTAGTCGCTGAAGTTGAATCGCGGCTCTCGTCGATAGCTGAAAAAGAGGATATTGTAAGTCATGTTGAAGAGCTTCAGGCTACCGTTACCATCAACCTGTCGAAAGAATGGAACAAGAAGAGCAAGAGGACTCTTCCTGAGATTAAGAATGATATCTCGGAGAAAGTAAAGAAGATAACCTCCGCCGAAATTACTATGGATGAACTTTCGACTAACGGAGGATTCTCAGGCGGGGGCGGAGGTGAAGAGAGTTATAATCCAGGCTCCGACTTCATGAACCTTCTGGGGATCGGATCGAAGAAGGAAAGTATAATAATCAAAGGGCAGAACTTCGAACAGATGAAAAGCCTCTCCGGCGACATAAAAACATATGTTGATAACCTGTCGACTATAAACAACTCCTCAATAAATATTCAGGAGAACAAACCCGAGATCCATCTTCTTTTCGATATGGACCGAATAGGGCGGTATAACTTCTCACTCATGAACCTCTCGGCTGCCCTGGCAACCTTCGGGAGGGAATATTCCTCTGGAGCTACCTTCAAACAGGGCACCGAGAGCTATGACATTATGATCAAATATGCTGAAGAGGCTGGTGAGCCAAAAGAGAAAAAGGAGAAGACCATTGATGATCTTAAGCATCTTGAAGTCAGCAGTATGTCTGGTTCCCGGATGGAAATGGAACAGCTCTCGAGTATTGTCTTCTCTTCAGGTACTGGAAGCATCCACAGGGAAAATCAGGAAAAGAGAATAACTGTGACTTATGATTTCAGGGAGGAGATAAAGAACTCAAAAGATCTTCTTCAGGGTGCAAGGATGGAAATTGAATCGATAGTCAGGGGTTTGAATATCCCTGCAGGAATAGCTGTTGAAGTAGTACATGAAGAGGATCAGTTAAAAGATTTTTACTACCTGATTGGGATAGCCTTTCTTCTGATCTTTATGATTCTTGCCTCTGTATTTGAATCGCTTGCCACCCCTGTAGTGCTTATGTTCAGCATCCCACTTGCGGCCCTTGGTTCACTTATAGCCCTGATACTGACAGGGAATTCCCTTTTGAATGCCAACACTCTTACAGGATTCCTGATCCTGGTTGGGGTGGTTGTAAACAATGGGATTATCTTAATAGATTATACAAACATACTCAGGAGAAGGGGTTACCGGCCTCAGAGAGCCCTCATGACGGCAGGGATGGCACGACTTCGTCCTATACTCATAACAGCTTCAACAACTGTTATTGCGATGGTCCCCCTGGCAATGGGCCAGTCGGAGTATGTCTCCATAATTGGAGCCTCCTTCGCTATAACTGTCATCGGCGGATTAACCCTCAGTACACTTCTCACCCTGGTCTTTATACCTACCTTCTACACAGGACTCGAAAATGCATTGAATTGGTTCAAATCCCTGGGCTGGAAAAACAGACTAATTCAATTCATCCTTTTTGCAATTATCATCCTGTTGATTTACATCTATATCGACATGTTTCTTTGGAAACTGATAACAACTATACTGGCAATCATTCTGGTCCCTGCCTCCACCTGGTTTGTAATGAACAGCCTGAAGAAAGCCAGGGAAACAGTAATCCCTCCCGATGAAAACATAAGTATTTATGTCCAGAGTCTTGTTAAGATTTATGACAGGGAAAACCGATGGGCACGCGAGTGGAAGTCCGGCGCGTTGATACGAAAACGGCTGGGACTGGAGAAAGAGATTAATTCATTAAAAGATTTAAGCCAGGCTGCCTGGCAGATCCCCCTGCTTGGATTCATTATTTATTTCACCTATTTCTACCTTCATAAAGGTTTCTGGATCTTTATCTTCAGCCTGACAACATGGTTTATTTTGTCGGCAGTTTGGGTCTCCTTCGAAAAGCTTTTCAGGTCTATAACAGCCGTAGGCGGGAAAATATGGCTTGCTAAAATTTCCCGGCTTACTGACTTTGTAATCTTTTGGTTAGTCCCTTTGCTTAACCTGATGTGGTTTCAGCACAGATGGAATAATCTTGTGGTAGTGCTTATCCTTGCTTTTCTGTGGTTCGCTGGTTTGATAATATATAAAACAGGACAAAAACTTTCGAGAGAGAGCATCGACATCTACAGGCTTGAGGGACGTTTTAAAGGTTTAAGAAAAATCTTTTACAGATTTGTAGCAGCAGTTCCTTTAATTGGGAAAAAGAAAAAACCATTCAAGGCCCTGAGTTGTGTTTCTCTAAGAATTGAAAATGGAATGTTCGGCTTACTGGGTCCAAACGGGGCAGGGAAAACCACCCTTATGAGAATCATCTGCGGGATACTTGAACAGAGCTATGGAAAGGTGTGGATCAACGGGCTCGACACCCAGAAAATGAGAGAAGAGCTGCAGGGACTCATTGGCTATCTTCCCCAGGAATTCGGAAGTTACGAGAACATGACTGCCCATGAATACCTTCACTACCAGGCTCTGCTTAAGAATATAACCGATGTAAAAACAAGGGAAGATCGTGTGACTTATGTCCTGAATGCAGTTCATATGGAAGAACGCAGGCACGACAAGATCGGATCTTACTCTGGAGGAATGAAACAGAGAATGGGAATAGCCCAGATCCTTCTGCATCTCCCAAGGATTCTTGTTGTCGATGAACCTACGGCCGGACTCGATCCGAGAGAGAGAATCAGATTCAGAAACCTGCTGGTGGAACTTAGCCGCGACAGGGTTGTTATTTTTTCAACCCATATTATTGAAGATATTTCAAGCTCCTGCAATCAGGTGGCAGTTCTTAACA
Source organism: uncultured Bacteroidota bacterium (assembly GCA_903865465.1). GTDB lineage: Bacteria > Bacteroidota > Bacteroidia > Bacteroidales > VadinHA17 > LD21. The sequence continues at coordinate 411 of CAIPJU010001005.1, read as the reverse complement.
AGGGAAAACTCAGATATTTCGGCAAACCAGTTGATATGACAAAAGAGGCTGAGGGTCATGTATGGCAATTCAGTATCCCGGCTGTTGATTTCGGCTCTTTTGTTGACAGTCACCTTGTTGTACATCATATGTCGGAGGGTGAAAATGTCAGGGTGAGAGTCATTTCTGAATTTGCACCCTGGGAGAATGCAGCAAAAGCCACTCCAAACCTCGAGGATGCATACCTGTGGTTGCTGAGAAGAAAAGATTTTCAGAAATGAGCTAATAATGAATCATCAAACGAATGAAAAGTAATAACATATACAACATTTTGAATCTGATTCAAAAAATGGTTGTTTATAATCTGCGAATAATCTTTGCTAACAGATTCATCTGGTTCCTGGCTGGTTCAGTTCTCTTCTATATGGGGCT
>CAIPJU010001004.1 GCA_903865465.1 uncultured Bacteroidota bacterium | reverse complement strand
TATTTTCATCAAAATATATTTAGTTATTTTGGTGATGATTGGGAGGTTCCTGTTAAAGGTTATGATGTCGTCAATAAAAAACTCAATATTTACGTTGAGATGAAGAACAAACATAACACAATGAATTCTTCATCATCTCAAAAAACATATATGAGGATGATGGATACATTACTAAAAATACCATGCGCAACCTGCTTTTTGGTTGAAATAATAGCCACAAATAGCCAGAATAATATTTGGAGAATGTCACTTGATGGTGTTCCATTTTCAAACAATTCAATTCGTCGTGTTTCTATTGATAAGTTTTATGAAATAGTCACTGGTGATAAATTAGCATTTAAGAAATTATGTGAAAAATTACCAGTTATCATTGGGGATATTGTTAATGAAGGGGCGTTCGACCCTGGAACTAATTCAGTTGTTCAAGAACTTAAAGATATAGACCATAATTTAATAAAAAGCCTATATCTATCGTCTTTTAAGAAATATGAAGGCTTTGACGCCTTCAATTTACAATCAAAATAAATCTATTTGAACTGGATTTTCAGGTTTTGGTGGAACTGTAATACTTAATGGTTCCTCCATAGTTTCATAATCAGGATTACCATCTAACATAGCGATAAGACATCGCCCTATATGGTAAGCCAGGTTAGTAGGAACAGCATTACCGATTTGTTTATACTGCGAGCCTGTGGAGCCTTCAAATATCCATTCATCTGGGAATGTTTGTATTCTGGCATATTCTCTAACAGAGAGCGGTCTAGTCTCTGTTGGGTGACATCTTTCAGTTTGTTTTTGGGCTGGCGAACAAGTTAATGTTAATGATGGTTCATCCCAGGATAACCGCCTTGCCATTCCAGTTTTTCCACCACCAAGATGGAAGCTTCCACCCATATATTCTTTTTGTAAATCTATTGGTAAATCCCTCCAATACCCACCTGGTGGCACAAGGGACATTATCTTATGTTTATTTTCAGGGTACTTCTGTCCTGATGAAGCAGGAACATTTTTTAGAGCTTCCCGCATAGATATTGTGTAATCCTTTTCTTTTGGAAAAAGGATAGGCATATCTAAATCTTTTCTAACGCCTATTATTACAAGTCGTTCCCGTTTTTGTGGAACGTCTAAATATTGCGCTCTTAATACTTTATAAGCCACCTTATAGCCAAGGTCATCTAATATAGAAACCATTGCTTGTAATGTTTTCCCGTTGTCGTGTGTTAGTAACCCTTTAACGTTCTCACCAACAACAATTCTAGGACTTACTTCCTTTACACATCTTGCCATTTCAAAAAACAATGTACCTCTGGCATCTTCAAATCCAGCAGATTGTCCGGCCACGCTAAATGTTTGACAAGGAAACCCACCCGTGATGATATCGGCTTCCATTCCTTCAAATGAAACAGACCTCGCATCATCACAAATAACATTCCAATCTGGCCTATTTATTTTTAAGGTAGCAGCTGCGTGCTTATCAATTTCTACAAGTAAATTATGATGAAATCCAGCATTTTCTAATCCTAACGCAAGCCCACCTGCACCAGCAAATAGTTCAATATTCCTATATTTTGTTTTTTCTGTGGATTTAAGAATGCAGTACTCGTGCGTATCGCCAGAACCATTAATGTATTTGTCGTGGGCTCTTTGTAATTCCTTGATATCAAATACACGATAGTTATGTGAGTTTCTACTTGCCTTTATCAAGCCTTTTTTATCCCAACGACGGATTGTATCAGGTGATACATTTAGAGCTTTTGCGGCGTCTGTAACAGTCATTAAATTATTCATTACATTCCCTTAAACAAGCATAGTATGTTTAT
>CAIPJU010001003.1 GCA_903865465.1 uncultured Bacteroidota bacterium | reverse complement strand
CTCCACGAAATAATTAATTACAAATTTGTTGTCCACCTGCATCCAACCATAATTAATGGAATCTTATGCAGCAGGAATTCTAAAAGCCTCATTAATAAACTTTTTGGTGAGACAGCCCTTTTTGTTCCATATACTGATCCGGGTTATACCCTGTTTAAAAAACTGGAGAGCGAGATCCTTGCATACAGGGAAAAATTCTTTGCTGATCCGAAAATACTGTTCCTCGAAAATCACGGATCGTTCGTCGGGGCTGATAGTACTGAGGAGGTAAAAGCTATCTACAAGGATATTGTATCAAAAATCGAAGAGCAGATCCCGCCGGTTGTGGAGATAAGTCCATTACCTTATAATCCCATTCTCGATAAGGTTCTTCCTGGTCTGCGTATGATTCTATCAGGTGGTCGCCCTGGAGTAATCAGATACCGGCATAATTCACTTATTGCCTCTTTTTATAAGAGCCAGCAGGACTTTCACAAAATTTCTCTGCCACTGACCCCCGACATCATTGTCTACTGCAAGACCAGGTATATGTACATTGAGCATTCCTCTACGGCAGACAAAATTCTCGATTCGGTACGATACCAGTTACCTAACTTTGTAAACGAGTATGGATACAAGCCTAAGATTCTTGTAATTAAGGATATGGGTATATTTTCAATTGCAGAAAGCTATGCTTCGGCAGAAATATGCCTCAACATTTACGAAGATCTTATCAAAATAAGTCACTACGCCTCCTCATGCGGAGGAATAAAATTTCTTTCTCCCGAACAGGTCTCCTTCATCGATAAATGGGAGGTAGAAAATTACAGGAGGAAGGTGTCAGGGAACAGCATCGGAATCAATAAGCTCGACAACAGGATAGCTATTGTAACAGGTGGTGCACAGGGATTCGGCGCCGGGATAGTCGAATCACTTAATGTCTTGAATATGAACATTGTCATTGCCGACCTAAATGAGACTGCAGGTCTTGCCATGGAAGAAAAACTCTCCGCTGACAATCGCACAGGGAAAGCTATCTTTATCAAAACCGACGTCTCCGATCCTGTTTCGGTGAGCAATCTCATATCTTCGACAGTGAAAGAATTCGGAGGCCTCGATCTCATGATAAGCAATGCAGGGGTTTTGAAGGCTGGTTCATTGAATGAGACTGATCCGGAGATATTTGCGAAGACGACAAGCATTAATTATCATGGATATTTTCATTGTGCCAAGTATTCATCGGAAATAATGAAACTTCAAAACAATGAAAATCATGATCACTTTACCGACATCATTCAGATAAACTCAAAATCCGGGCTCAGGGGCAGCAACAGGAATTTCGCTTATGCAGGAGCAAAGTTTGGAGGAATAGGCCTCACCCAGTCCTTTGCACTCGAACTTGCACCGCACAGAATAAAGGTTAATTCAATCTGTCCGGGCAATTTCTACGAAGGCCCCCTCTGGTCTGATCCGCATAATGGTCTTTTCGTTCAGTATCTGAAAACAGGAAAAGTACCCGGAGCCAAGACTATCGAAGATGTCAGAAAATTTTATGAAGACCAGGCACCCTTGAAAAGAGGTTGCAGGATTGAAGATGTTATGAAGGCCCTTCTGTATGTTATTGACCAGGAGTATGAAACAGGACAGGCGATACCCGTAACAGGCGGCCAGGTCATGCTGGGCTGATTGGAAAAACTGACTATTAGTGAGCTATGATACTATTCAGGAAATAACGATAACCTTTCTGATAAAAAACAGAATAAATAAGAACTTTCTATGAAGACAAAAGCAGTAAGGATTTACGGAAAGAAAGATCTTCGTCTGGAGGAGTTTGATCTGCCCGATATTAAAGAAGATGAGATACTTGCACAGGTTATTTCCGACAGTATCTGCATGTCTTCGCACAAGGCAGCCATCCAGGGAGCCGACCACAAACGTGTTCCGGACGACATTCATATAAACCCAACAATGATTGGTCACGAATTTTCCGGAATTATCATCAGCGTTGGAAAAAAATGGCAGAATAAATTCACTCCCGGGCAGAAATTTTCCATACAGCCTGCAATGAATCAGATGGGGACACTCAATGCCCCGGGTTATTCCTACAGGTTCATAGGAGGTGATGCGACCCATGTTGTCATTCCTGCAATTGTTATGGAGGCTGATTGCCTTCTTCCGTATGATGGTGATGCCTTCTTCCCTGCTTCCCTTTCGGAACCGATGTCATGTATTATCGGAGCTTTCCATGCAAGTTATCATGTGCCACCCGGCACCTACAACCATGAAATGGGAATCAGAAACGGAGGAAAAATGGCAATCCTTGCCGGGGTTGGACCAATGGGTTTGGGAGCCATCGACTATGCAATCCACCAGGAACGAAAACCTTCACTTCTGGTCGTAACCGATATCGACGACAGCAGGCTGGCAAGGGCTGCTTCACTCTTTACTCCGAAGGATGCTGAAAAAGAAGGAGTGAAACTATTATATGTGAACACTGCCATGGTTGACGAGCCTGTAAAATATCTCCGCAGCCTTACAAACGGATCTGGTTTCGACGACGTCCTTATTTTTGCGCCGGTAAAACAGGTAGTCGAACAGGGCGATGCGATACTGGGTTTCGACGGTTGTCTTAATTTCTTTGCCGGTCCTACAAACCCGGAATTCAGGGCAGAATTCAATTTCTATAATGTCCATTATGCATTCACCCATATAGTAGGCACCTCGGGAGGAAACACCGACGACATGCGCGAATCGCTGAAACTAATGAGCGAGGGCAGAATCAACCCTGCCGTGATGATAACACATGTCGGGGGACTCGATTCTGTAGTTGAAACCACTCTTAACCTTCCGCAGATTCCCGGAGGAAAGAAGTTGATTTATACCAATATATCAATGCCTTTGGTCTCACTCTACCAGCTTGGTGAACTAAGCAAGCAGGATCCTTTCTACAAGGACTTGCACGATATTGTTTCCAGAAACGAATACATCTGGTCACTTGAAGCTGAACAATACCTGCTGGCAAATGCCAGACCGATATAATCAGTTATATTACCCTGAAGAGTTGGTATCGTTTTTTCCGGAACTTTTATTTCTTTAGTTCAGATGCAAATTCTTCGGAAACATAGTTTTCATAACTAAGGCATACGTGGGTTGCAAAATTGACAGCCATGGTAATGATCTTTGTCCATTCTGCTTCACCTACCTTAGCAAGATCCTCCCCTTTTATATTGTTTTGATATATAGCCGTTAACATTCCTGCATTGAAATTATCACCTGCTCCGATGGTGCTGACAGGTACAATTTTATGCACGGGGAACTTACCTGAATAAGAGGTGGTACGTACTGAAACTCCATCGGCATTGGCTGTATAGACAAGGCAGCTGCAATAGTTTTTTGCAACTTCCCATGCTTCATCCACGCTGTTGACGCCAAAAATATTCCTGAAATCCTCGTCTGATCCTCTCAGAAGAGTCGTCATTTTCATATTCTCAATAATAAGAGGTTTCAGCGTAGAGAGTTCTGACAAATGACCCTCCCTGAAATTAGGATCATAAAGAATCAGAGCGCCCTTATCCCTGGCACTGCTGATGAATTTTTTAAACTTCTCTCTTATTTCAGGCCAGATAGCATAAAATGAGCCACACTGGACTATGTCGTCCTTTTCAATAACAGGAAATTCAATATCAAGTCTTTTTTCAGGAAACTGTTTGTAGAATGTATAGCGTGCATCATTCTTCTCATTAAGAAATGCAAGGGCAAGTGCAGTACTTCCATCGCTGAAACGGCAGACATAAGAGGAATTCACACCGTTGGCATTCAAAAAGTTATCAATCAAATCACCAACGTCATCAAGACCATACTCACTAATAAAAGAGACAGGGAGGTTCATCCTTCCCATTGAAATTGCACTGTTAAGAACTGATCCTCCGGCCTTGGCAGCCTGTGGCTGACCGTTTTTAAAGATAATATCCAGAACAGTTTCACCTATACCATATACTTTTCTCATAATAATAAAGACTTAAAGTGTTAGACCGTGAATTTAATAATTTTTGCCACATTAAGCAGGAAATTATATATTAGCTTTGCTTCATATTAATACTGCAGGAGTATGAAAGCAATGATGCTCACGGGAATAAGGGAAATGGAAATGAAAGAAATTCCCGAACCTTTAATAATAAATCCGGATGATGTAAAAATCAAAATGGTTACATTGGGTATCTGCGGTTCTGACATCCATTACTATACTCAGGGACAGATTGGTTCACAAAAAGTTAAATATCCCTTTTCTGTTGGTCACGAAGGAGCCGGAGTCGTCGTTGAAACAGGATCAGCAGTAACCAGGGTTAAAAAGGGTGATCAGATAGCAATTGAACCTGCCATGCCATGCTGGAAATGCGATCAGTGTCTTGCAGGAAGGCACCACACCTGCCGCAATCTGAGGTTTCTCGGATGCCCTGGTCAGGCAGAAGGTTGTCTGACTGAATATCTGGTAATGCCTGCAACAAGTTGTTTCAAATTATCAGGTAATCTGAACACCGATCATGGCTCTATTTCCGAACCAATGGCAATCGGCGTTTATGCGGTTAAAAAGGCTGGTAAACTTAAAAATCTGAATATCGGGATTCTTGGATTTGGTCCCATCGGAATGAGCGTAATGCTTTCTGCAAGAGCTGACGGAGTCTCATCCATATTTGTTACTGACAAGATTAATGAGAGGTTATCAATAGCCAAAATAGAGGGGATAAATTCTACCGGAAACCCATTAACTGAAAATATTGTCAAAAGAGTTTATGAAACGACATCTCCCGGACTCGATGTTGTTTTTGAATGCTGCGGTCAGCAGGAAGCCCTTGACCAGGCAGTTGAAATACTAAAACCTGGTGGCAAACTTGTTGTTGTCGGTATACCGGAATTTGACCGTTGGTCGCTCAATGTTGAAAACACCAGAAGAAAGGAGATATCACTTCAGTTCATAAGAAGACAAGTCGATTGTGTTGAGACTGCCCTCGAAATGATGAATGATGGCAGGATCAATATAAGCAATATGATTAGCCACAGGTTTCCGTTCGGCAGGACCAGGGAGGCCTTCGACCTTGTTGCAGCCTATGGCGACGGAGTTATGAAGGCCATGATCGATTTCTGATTATCGGTTTACCTGCTTTTGAGCAGTAGTGCCCTGTATCTCATCATAGCCTCAATAAAATAGTAATCGGCATATGTAAGAGGGACATCAACCTCGCTGTTAGCCGGTATTGAACCAACACTATGCATCAGAATAAAATTTCCATTTCTGCCCGATTCAGCCATATAGACCGGCGAGGCCAGTGAACGGATCTGCCGCTCTGCAACTTTCAAATATTTCTTACCCTCCTTTTCCGGAACATATCCGCTGAGCTCAATTAAAGCAGATGCCATTACAGAACCTGCTGATGCATCACGTGTGGCATTTGGAATACCAGGAGCATCATAATCCCAATAGGGGATCTTATCTTCCGGCATATTTTGATTGTTAATCAGGAAATCTGCAATATGTTGTGCCTGATTCAAATAACGTCCCAAATGTGTTTCACGATACATCATTGTATAGCCATAAAGTCCCCAGCTCTGACCACGTGCCCAAGCTGAGCTGTCGGAGAAGCCCTGTGCAGTCTGACGAGCCTGTACCTTTCCTGTAGTGGTATCATATGAGACGACGTGAAATGAACTGAAGTCTTTCCGGAAATGATATTTCATGGTAGTGTCGGCATGGATTACGGCTATCCGGTAAAAACTTGAATCGCCTGTATTCTTAAATGCCCACATCAGCAGTTCAAGATTCATCATGTTATCAATTATTACCGGGCATTGCCATTTGGCTGAAGAGCCCCACGACTGAATGCATCCGATGTTCGCTCTGAACCGTGTCGACAACGATCGTGCACCTGTGAGCAAAACTTCATTATCTTTTTCATCGCCGGTAATACGAAGGCCGTTTCCGAAACTGCAATAGAGCATGAAACCAAGATCATGACTTGTCTTTGTAAACTTTTCATTTTCAATCTTCATTGTTTCCGCCTCCGCCTCTGATTTCAGAGAAGTATCTTTGGAATACTCATACAGATACCAAAGGCTGCCGGGGAAGAATCCCGATGTCCACCAGTGTGATTCAGCTGTCATAAGTTTTCCCTTTTCATCGAGGGATCGGGGAAGCTGATCTGTCAAGCCCTTCATTGACTCTGCCAATAGCTTATATTGATTAACTGAAAATGTAAGGGATCCGTCAATTACTTTCGCGATAGGCTTTTCATTCCTGCATGACAAGCCTGAAATAATTAGTAACAGGAAGCTTAATTGTAAGATTCTTTTCATGAGTAATAAGACTTTAACTCCGGTTAATTTTATACATGTAAAACTAATAATTCTAAGGTAATCTTTTTCAGAAATCCTTAGAGATACCAGGGAACAGGAAACGTTGTCTTTCTGAATTACTGAGGTCGGCTATGAATAATTAAATCTTACGACTTTCAGAAAAATACTTCAATTGAAGGACACTTCAAAGAATAAAAAAATCTTAGCTTTAAATAAAAATCACATTACTTAAAATTTTATCTGAATTATGTCGAAAATAATAGTCATTGGCAGTTCCAACACCGATATGGTCATGAAAGTAAAGAAGCACCCACTTCCTGGTGAGACTGTCCTTGGAGGTTCATTTTTCATGAATCCTGGCGGCAAAGGGGCCAATCAGGCAGTTGCTGCAGCCCGTCTTGATGGTAACGTCACCTTTGTCACAAAAACAGGCAACGATCTTTTCGGAGCTGAGGCACAGCACCTTTTTTCGAAGGAAGGAATTGATGATCATTATATTATAAAAGATCCCGTGAATCCATCGGGCGTTGCTCTTATAACAGTTGATGAATTGGGTGAGAATGCCATCGCGGTGGCTTCCGGAGCAAATGGTACATTATCGGCCTACGACATTGATGAAAAGGTATTTGATACAGAGCCAGCAGATATTTTTCTTATGCAGCTCGAGATTCCCCTTGCAACTGTTGAATTTGTTTCTGAAAAAGCATTTGAAAAAGGGAACAGGGTCATTTTAAATCCTGCACCTGCAAGAAAACTCCCTGATAATACCCTTCAATGTCTTTACCTTATAACACCAAATGAGAATGAGGCCGAGAATCTGACAGGGATCAAGGTTACTGATACAGCCTCGGCTGAGAAGGCAGCCATGGAGCTTCACGAAATGGGTGTAAAAAATGTTGTAATAACACTCGGCGGCTCGGGAGCATACCTCCTATCGGAAGGTATTTCGAAGCTGATCCCGGTAATACCCGTGAAACCTGTTGATACCACTGCAGCCGGCGACATCTTCAACGGGGCACTTGCAGTGGCTGTTGCCGAAGGAAAAGGGCTCGAAGAGGCTGTTCTTTTTGCAAATAAGGCTGCTGCCATTTCGGTAACACGCCTTGGTGCTCAGGCTTCCGCTCCATTCAGAAAAGAACTTACATAAATCATACTCTTTCAGTGTTATATTGCTTAATAACTAAACAAGGAGACCATCAATAAAACGAATTCATATCCATGAAACTTCTTCCAATCACACTGATCTGCGCTCTGTTTTTTACAGCCTGCAGTTCAAAACCAGGTGAGACAGCTGTCAAACCTGTCAGAATAATTTTCGATACAGATCTTGGTCCCGATTATGATGATGTTGGAGCACTGGCATTCCTTCATGCCATGGCTGACAGCGGAAAGGTTGCGATCCTTGCAACATTAGCATCAAATAAGAATGAACTCGTCGTACCCTCCATCGACGTCATTAATACCTGGTTCGGCCGTCCCGGAGTGCCAAAAGGGGAACCTAAAACGACGGGGGTTAATCTCGGTTCTTCACAGCACTGGGCCGATTCGATAGTTGCCAATTATCCTCATACTGTTATGTCTTCACGGGAATCGGAAGATGCGGTGGCGGTTTACCGGAGAATACTGAATGAACAAGCTGACAGCAGCGTGACCATTGTTACTGTTGGCTTCCTGACCAACCTTAATAACCTGCTTCACTCCCAGCCCGATAATGTTTCTAATTTGAACGGAATCGAACTTGTCACTAAAAAAGTAAAAAGGCTGGTTTCTATGGCAGGCTGGTTTCCCCAGGGAAGGGAATTCAATGTTTATATGGATTCGACCGCATCGGAATATGTTTTCAGCAACTGGCCGGGTCAGATCATTTTTACCGGATTTGAAATAGGTCGCGATATTAAGACAGGACTTAAACTAATTAAATCAGAGGCAAAAAGAAGTCCGGTGAAGGATGTTTTCAGGATCTCAATACCTCTTTCGGAAGAGGATAAAAACGGGAGGATGAGCTGGGATGAGACTGCCGTTCTTATCGGAGTATATGGCACCGGGGGATTTTTCGACACTGTAAGGGGAAAAATAATCATTAACCACGATGGTAGCAACAGCTGGGAGAATGACCCTCATGGCAAACATTTCTATGTTAAGCAAAAAATGAATGTAAGTGATATGAGCTCGTTCATTGAAAAACGGATGATGCACCAGCCTGCAAACCTTAAATCAAATTAACCCTTTCCATTTTTACTTTTTATTTTTATCTTTTATTTTTTATCTTAAAAACCTGAGGATATGTTTATACCACAAAGTTACTCCCTGGCAGTTGTACTCTGCATAATAACAATGCTTTGCTGGGGTTCATGGGGAAATACCCAGAAGCTGGCAGGAAAATCGTGGCGTTTTGAATTGTTCTACTGGGACTATGTAATTGGAATTATGATTTTTTCGCTGCTTATTGGTTTCACGCTCGGAAGTCATGGAGAACATGGCCGCAAATTTGCCGCCGATATTGTCCAGGCCGATCCCTCAAACATCCTGAAAGCTGTTGCCGGTGGTATTATTTTCAATGCTTCAAACATTCTGTTAGTTGCAGCCATGGCTATAGCCGGAATGGCACTGGCTTTTCCTGTGGGGGTGGGTATTGCTCTCGCCCTGGGGGTAATTATTAACTATATTTTTGCTCCTTATGGCAATGCAGCATGGCTCTTCACCGGACTTGCATTGATAGTTGCTGCCATAATTCTTGATGCGATCGCTTATAAAAAACACAGTGCCTCGTTGCAGAAGGTTTCGGGAAAAGGCATTATGCTTTCAGTATCGGCAGGAGTCCTGATGGCCCTTTTTTACAGATTTGTTGCAGGTTCTATGGTTAGCAGTTTTGAACTGCCTGAGGCAGGAAAACTGACCCCATATTCGGCAATTTTCTTTTTTGCAGTCGGTGTCCTTATAAGCAACTTTCTGTTTAACTACCTGATAATGAAAAGACCGTTCGAAGGTGAGCCCCTTTCGTTCAGGGATTACAGGAATGGAAGTATGACCTCTCACCTGACCGGAATCCTGGGAGGAATTATATGGGCTATTGGTATGTCGATGAGCATCCTTGCTTCAGGGAAAGCAGGATTCGCCATATCATACGGACTTGGTCAGGGAGCGACTCTCATCGCTGCACTCTGGGGAGTATTTATCTGGAAAGAGTTTAAGGGTGCTTCCGGAAATGTCAGCACACTCATAACACTAATGTTTCTGGCATATCTTGCAGGACTTGGGCTCCTGGTATATGCCGGTGCATGATATAATTTTCTGAAACCTTCTAAATCAGGTCCTTTTCAAATGCTGCCTTATCGAATTTGAATTCTCCTCCAAGGAACTCCACAATCAGGCCAGTGTCGGAATAGGCATTGCCTAAACAGGTTGATGCACCTGGTGACGGAGTTATATTGAAAAGTATCCTGTCGCCTGTAAGCTTCGCCTCCCCCATTTCAAGTTTACGTGTAGTATTATTCACCACCTGGGGCCTGGTTCCTCCGAGTCCTTTTATGAAAGTAAGTTCACTGAGCTTAATACCCGGCACAATATTTCTTATCTCCTTTATAAACAATCGCTTGCCTATAAATGGAAGATCATAGAGGAAGTTTTTAAAGACATAGACAAAAAGAACCTTATCAAAGATTATGTTAATAAGGCTGAGAATAGGCTTAATACCGAAACCGAAGGTCTTCCAGTATTCGGTGAAAGTAGACATATTGTGTCTTTCGAGCTGGAAAATAGGCTTTGCAGTTGGACCGAATCTGGTTATGTTCTCGTTATGAACTTCAGGATCGCCATGGATAGCAGCAAAGGGTAACTTTGCCACCTGGATGGTATATACCTTTCCGTTAAGGACCTTGGGAGCAGTATAAAAACTACCCGCCATTGAGAGAACCGAATAATTTTTACCGTAACCCAGCGACTGGGCAATCATAAGGCTGTGACCTCCGGCGGTTATAGCCACCACAGAGGCACTGGTTACTCCCTTGTTGGTCTTTACGATATACCGCTCACCATCCTTGCTTATCTTAAGGAGCTTCGTTTCGGTAAGGATTGATGCTTCCGGATTTAACCTGCCTGCTGAATCGGCAAACGATTGACTTAGTCTTTTAAAATCAACAGTATATCCATCTTCTGTCACCAAAGCAACAAGCTCCTGATCAGGATCTCTGCCTTCAAGGACCCTGGGTTCCAGTTTTCCTATCTCTTCCTTTTCTATAAGCGTTAATTTAGGAAATAGCTTGCTGAATGAGATATACCGTTTCCGCAGCTCCTCCACCTGAACTTTACCTACGGCAAGAACCATCTTGGAATATTTACTAAAAATCCTGTTTGGCCCTTCACCCAGCTTCTCCCGTTCGAGATAATTCATAACCATATCAGCCATCTGCTTGACGCTTGCGGCCTTTTCGAGAGTATAATTCGTCTCTATATCTCCGAAATGGAGCGTCTGGCTATTCTTTGTAGATGCTGTATTTACCAAACCAAATCCGGAGTATTTTTCAATAAGACCAACATTTTTAATGTTAGTATACTTGCTTATTGAGTATAGCAATGCAGTGCCAACAACTCCGCCGCCGACTATCAGCACATCATATTCTTTTCTGAGCTCGTCCATAAAAATCTGCTTTACAATCTTTCTGACATCGGAATATATTCGTGCTTACCATAAACATTTTTGAATGCAGGGCGGATGATCCTTTTTGCGGAGAAGGTAAGCTCTTCAATACGGTGAGTACACCATCCCGGTACCCTTGCAATAGCAAACAAGGGAGTAAACAACTCCTTGGGAACACCAATACACTGATAAACGAAGCCTGAATAGAAGTCGACATTTATGCAAACAACCTTTGTTGCCTTTTCTCCTTTGAAAACCCTGAAAACTTCCGGGGTTATTTTCTCAACAAGAGAGTAAAGCTCAAATTCTTCGAGTCTCCCTTTCTCAATAGCAAGCTCACGGGCCTTCTCTTTAAGCAAAGTTGCACGCGGATCGGAAATTGTATAAACGGCAT
>CAIPJU010001002.1 GCA_903865465.1 uncultured Bacteroidota bacterium | reverse complement strand
GATGTATGGCCTTCACTGAAAGAAAACGGCATGCTCATTTACAGTACCTGTACTTTCAATCCGGGGGAGAATGAGGAGAATATTAAATGGCTTACTGAAAAACATGACGCCGAAAGTATCAGTCTGGATATATCGCAATTTGACGGTATTACCGAAATAGAGTACAAGGGAATAGTTGGTTACGGCTTTCATCCCGGAAAAGTCAGGGGTGAAGGTTTATTCGTATCAGTTATCAGGAAAAAAGAGGGAGAGTCGTTTAAACCACAGAAAACAAGCAGGATGTCTGACTTCAGGGCTTCCAAAAGTGAGAAGGAGACTGCCATCCGTTGGACAAACTTCAATTCTGATAACTTACTTAAAACTGGAGAAGATCTTTTTGCTTTGCCATGCGATAGGGAAACTTATTCACTTTTATACGGAAACCTGAAAGTAGTTAAGCCGGGAACAAGGATTTTTTCATTGAAAAAAAGCGACTTTATTCCTTCCCACGAACTTGCACTATCGTCTGCACTGAAGGTGAACGCATTTCCTCTTCAGGAAATAACTCTTCGTGAAGCTGTTTCATTTCTTAAAAGGGATAGCCTTTCAATTTTTAATGCACCCAAAGGCTGGAATCTTGTAACCTTCAGGCGAGTGAACATCGGTTTCGTTAATAATATTGGAAACAGGCTTAATAATTACTATCCTGTAGAATGGAGAATCAGGATGGATATTCCCGGAACGTTCGATAATCAAATTATCAAATGGCACGAAAATGGAAACGAAAGCCAGTGAATTTCAGATTTTTGTAAAACCTGTTGGTCCTGCCTGCAATCTCTCATGTGGCTATTGCTATTATCTTGATAAAAAGGAACTCCTGGCTGTATCGGGCAGGGGCATAATGACAGATAAGTTACTTGAACTCTACCTGAAGCAGCATATTGAAGCGAGCGATGATAACTTAATAAGTTTTTCATGGCATGGTGGTGAACCACTTCTGGCGGGAATTGAATTCTATGAAAAAGTTATCAAAATTCAACAGAGGCTAAAACCTGATGGAAAGGTAATTATCAATGGCATTCAGACCAATGGGACTCTTCTCGATGATTCGTGGTGCAGATTCCTGTCTGAGAACGCATTCAGCGTTGGAATCAGTATTGACGGACCAGCCTCGCTTCACAATAGAAACCGTCGCACAAAAGATGGACATGATACATTTCATAAGGCAATTGAAGGTCTGACTCTTCTTCAGATGTACGGGCTGAATCCTGAGATCCTCTGCGTTGTAAGTTCTGTAAATGAAAAATATCCTCTCGAAGTGTACAGGTTCTTCAGGAAACTGGGCGCAGAGTATCTTACTTTTCTTCCCCTTGTGGAACCCAATAAAAACACTCCATCAGGAATTTCTGGTAATTCAGTTAATTCCCTGCAATTTGGGCTGTTCCTGAGTGAAATATTCGATGAATGGCTTGAAAATGATATCGGTAAAATAAAAGTTCAGATTTTTGAGGAGACAGCCAGGGTAGCATTCAGTCAGGAGCATACACTTTGCATTTTTAAGCTGGAATGCGGAAGAGTCCCGGTAGTGGAGCACAACGGTGATTTTTTTTCATGCGACCATTATGTAACTAAGGAGTTCAGGCTCGGAAATATTGAAGAAAATAAGGTTTCTTATTTCCTGAAAGGCGAAAAACAAAAAGAGTTTGGCAGAGCTAAATTATCTTCACTTCCAGCATATTGCATCGATTGCAGCGTGAGGTCTATGTGCAACGGAGAGTGTCCAAAAAACAGGATTATACTTACGGCTGAGGGGCAACCTGGTTTGAACTATCTGTGCGAGGGGTATAAATACTTCTTCAGCCATTGCCGCCCCTTCATCGATGCACTGGCCGCCGAATGGAAGAACCACAATAACTCTTAGTTAATCAATGTCCGGAAGAAGATAGTTTGAGATTGTTATTTAAGTTTCTCCTTAAAAAACCCGATTGTCCTGCCCCAGGCCAGTTTCGCGGCTTCGGCATTATATCTCTCCTTATTGGAATCGTTATTGAAAGCATGCTGGGCGCCTGGGTACATAAATATCTGGTATTCTTTATGATATTTCTTCAAGGCTTCTTCAAAAGCAGGAATGCCGGGATTTATAAAATCATCATTTCCGGCGAAGTGAGCCATTAATGGAGCTTTAATCTTCTCCACATCAGCATCGGCAGGCGGTCTTCCATAATATGGAACAGCAGCATCGAGATCGGGAGAGTTGACTGCAACCTGGTTTGTCATGGCGCCTCCCCAGCAGAAACCTGTACAACCTACTTTCCCTGTGCAAAGAGGATGTGTCTTTAGATATTTTACGGCAGCAACGAAGTTCTTTGTAGTCTTTTCTCCATCAAGCTGCCTGATCATATCGGGTCCCTTACTGATATCATCGGGAGTTCCTCCAAGCGGGGTCAGTGCATCAGGAGCAAAAACGAGGAATCCCTCCTTAGCCATTCTCCTTGCCACATCGCGTATGTGTGGTACCAGTCCTCTGTTTTCATGAATTACCAGAACAGCAGGAAATTTAGTCCCTTTTTTCGGGTACGACTGGTAAGCTTTCATTTCACCTGTTTCAGAAGGATAGGTAATAAATGCCGAAGTGAGATCATCATCGTCCTGATGCGACTGTGAAGGTTCATTTTCAAGAGAAGGAAGAATTGCCAGAGCAGCTGCAGTTCCGCCTGCAACCACTGCAAGTTCTTTCAGAAATTTTCGTCTGTCGATCAATCCATTCCGGTACCGGTTGTAAAGATCTTTTATTTTATTATCCATGTTTAAAGGTTTTATGAAGATTTAAAAGTGCTCTTATATTGTAG
>CAIPJU010001001.1 GCA_903865465.1 uncultured Bacteroidota bacterium | reverse complement strand
GGTCACCAGGTTCTCCATATCGGATGGAGATGTTCCGGGATAAATCGTGTTAACATTTATCATCGGAATCACAATCTCCGGTATCTGCTCTTTCGGAATGGTAAAATAGTTAATAATACCAAATACTGATATTATAAACACCAGTACATAAACACTGATCTTATTGTCAATTGCCCAGCTGGTAACAAAGAATTCCTTAAATTTATTTTCCATGAAAATAGTTTTTTAGTTTCTGAAAAAGTGAAAACCAGATTTGCACCTAAAATCTGACATATTCACCATCAACCAACTCCTGATAACCAACTGATATTACTTTATCGCCTACAACCAAGCCCCGGAGAACTTCTGCAACACCGTTGTAACTCTCCCCAAGAACAACTGGTTGTTTGAAAGCAGCATTATACCTGTCTTTCGAACGTATAACATAGACATAACTGCCAACCTGATCTGTCTGGATCACATTCATTGGAACCAGTATTGCATTACCGGCATGGTAATCATTTATTTTTATGATTGCTATCATATTAGCTTTCAGATCATTGATGCCATCTAAAAGTTTAGTCTCAATTATGAAAGTTCTGTTTATAGGATTGATGTACCTGCTGACAAAATATATTTTTGTTTCTACCTGTTTATTAATATCAGGAAACTGTACAAATAATTGGTCGCCAACCTTCACTTTAGCTGAATAGGCCTCTGATACCTCAGCGGTTACCTTCAGGTTTTTAAATGCGACTACCCTGTAAGCAGATAAACGCGGATCAGGGGATACCACTCCACCCACTTTTATATTACACTCTTCAATAGTTCCATCAATAGGTGATTTGATTTTAAACTTATCAACCTGTTGCTTTAAAGAAGAGATCTGTTTTTCAAGTGATTCCTTGTTTGTTTTTGATTGCAGGTACTGAACCTCACTACCGATTTTCTGATCCCAAAGACGTTTCTGTTTATCATACAATTCGGTAGCAAGCTGATACTGGCTTTCCAGTCCCTGCATCTGGCTCCTGTACTGCTGGTCATCGATCTGGGCTAAAACCTGGCCTTTACCAACTTTCTGACCAACATCTGCAAACTTTGAAGAGATCGTGCCCGGAATTTCCGCAAATACTGCTGCATTCTGATCGCCATCCAGCTTACCCTGTACTGTGATATAATGGTCGAATACATTATTGGTAACTTCTTTCAAACCAACAAATTTGAACTTTTTGGGATTCAGAGAATCTTTTCCCTCGGAACCAAGTTCAACCTCGAGATTTTTTATTTTATCAGCAACAGCAGACTGTTTATTCTTCAATTTAGCCAGCTCTGCCTGTTTATTTGAAGTGCAGGAAATAAATGATAATAATACTAACAATACACTTATGCTTTTCATTATGGTTTTCATATCTCGATTGATTTGATTTTTAGTTTTAATTAATATCCGTTTTCACTTTCAGTTTATTCCTAAAATACGATCGAGTTTGGCCTTTGCACTCAACAATGAGAGAATCGAATAATAGTATTTAGTTTCAGCGGTCAGGAATAGAGAAATATTTTGTGTCAGCTCAAAACTGGTTGTAACACCCTCTTTGTATTTGATTAATGTTCTGTCATATACCTTTTTACTGAGCTGCAAGCTTTCCTTATTGGTAGCATAATTGCTGTAAGCAGTTTCGTAGTCGTTTTTTGAAGTTTCATATTCCATAATCAATGCCTGTTCAGTATCATTGAGAATAAGGTTCGATTTCTGAAGATCAAGTTTAGCCTGGCTGATTCTGGCAAGTCGCTGGCCGCTTGTAGCAATGGGAAGAGTTAAATTAACACCCAGGACATCTTTTACAAGAAAATTGAACTGCGGTTTATTAGTCATATCCTCATGCCTGTAAAAACTGGAAACTGTTGGCAGAAACTTTGATTTCTCACGTTTCAGCATCAGT
>CAIPJU010001000.1 GCA_903865465.1 uncultured Bacteroidota bacterium | reverse complement strand
GTTGGTGGCGGTCATGCAGGATGTGAGGCTGCCTTGTCCTCCGCTAGATTGGGATCCAAAGTTTTATTGATTTCTATGGATCTTAATAGGATGGCGCAAATGAGTTGCAATCCTGCAGTGGGTGGTATAGCTAAGGGACAAATTGTGCGTGAAATTGATGCATTAGGTGGTGCAATGGGTATTGTAACTGATTTATCTACAATTCAGTTTCGAATGTTGAACCTTTCGAAGGGACCGGCAATGTGGAGTCCTCGAGCGCAATGTGATAAAATTAAATTCTCAGCTACTTGGAAATCTTTACTAGAATCTGAAAATAACCTCGATTTTTGGCAAGGAACAGTTATTAAACTTTGTTTTGAAGGAAATTCTGTTTGCGGAGTTACTACCGATATTGGAGTTGGTTTTAAGAGTAAGTCGGTTATCCTTACCAGTGGTACATTTATGAACGGATTAATGCATTTTGGTTCATCAAAAATTGCTGGGGGTAGGATTTCAGAACCTAGTTCCATTGGACTCACCGAGCAACTGGTTTCCATGGGCTTTTCTTCAGGTCGAATGAAAACGGGTACCCCTGTCAGAATTGATAAGCGTACTATTGATTTTTCTAAATTGATTCGTCAGGATGGAGATGATTTACCTAAAGGATTTAGTTTTTCTCCGGTAAATGATAGTGGATTGCCTAAATTACCCTGTTATATAACTTATACAAATAAAGAGTCTCATTTAATTATTGAATCTGGATTTGTGGATAGTCCCCTATTTAATGGAACTATTCTTGGTCTTGGACCTAGATATTGTCCAAGCATCGAAACTAAATTAATTACATTTGCTGATAAGGATAAACATCAGCTATTTCTGGAGCCAGAGGGAATTGATTCCTTGGAATATTATTTAAATGGATTTTCGTCTTCCTTAAATTGGAAAATCCAAAATGATGCAATTCATTGTATTGAAGGATTAGAAAAGGCAAAAATTTTGAAACCTGGCTACGCTATAGAATATGATTATTTTTTGCCTACGCAATTGCATCATACACTTGAAACCAAAATTGTTACTAATTTATTTTTTGCAGGCCAAATTAATGGTACTACCGGTTATGAAGAGGCTGGATCACAGGGTTTGATCGCTGGAATTAATGCTCATTTGAAGATTAATAAATTAACACCCTTTATTTTATCTCGTAATGAAGCTTATATTGGTGTTTTAATTGATGATTTGGTTACAAAGGGAGTTGATGAACCTTATCGTATGTTTACCTCTCGTGCTGAATATCGATTATTGTTACGTCAGGATAATGCCGATGAGCGTTTAACTCCCCGTGGTTTTAGTTTAGGTTTAGTACGTAAGAATAATATGGATCGTTTGAGTCTAAAACTGGAGTTAAAAAAAAGTGTTATTTCATTTTGTAATGATTTTATAGTAAAACCAACCGTGGTTCGGGAATTATTAATTAGTAAAACTACATCCTCGTTAAAGCAAAATACCAAATTATCTTCTTTAATTATGCGTCCTCAGTTGTCCATATTTGATTTTCTTACTCTTATTGGGCCTTTAAATGATTTATTTTGTAATATTGATTTGTCATTTAAAAATGAAGTTTTAGAGGCTGCAGAAATACAATTAAAGTATGCCGGTTATATTGATAGGGAGTCTTTCGTAGCTGATAAATTGATTCGGTTAGAAGGATTGCATTTAC
>CAIPJU010000999.1 GCA_903865465.1 uncultured Bacteroidota bacterium | reverse complement strand
TCAGGTAATTCACTGCAGCGGGGACATGGTTTTTTAAAATCTATCTCGGCTGGCATTGATGCTGTCTGATATTGGTTTTTCTCTTTTGCCAGTTTGCTTAGCTCAGCATCAGAACCTGTTCTCATTGAACGGAGTTTATAAAAATCGAATGGTTTCCGGCCAACTCTTTTGGAGATGTAGTAAACCTTTCCCTTCGATTCGAGTTTTATCGCCGCCATAACAATGAGCATTATAGGTGAAAGGACTATAATGGCACCAAGAGCTACAGCAATATCAAAGATTCTTTTTGAAAACGGCATCCTGTATTCCGGATCCCTGATAAGATCTTCAGTTACAGGATTTGATTTACCGCGGAAACCCCGGAGAAATTCTATTCTTGAAACCAAAGAATAAGCTGATGGAATCGGAGTTACGAAAAAATCATCAATGTGACTGTTAAAAGAAGATTTGAAAATATCATCTTTAAATTCAAAAGCAACCAGGAAGAATGGAATGGAATTGAACCTGTTGCGTTCTCTGATCCAGGTATGCATCGTGAATCCGTCACCACCTGGAATTGTCACTTCACAGATTACAGCATCGGTCTTTTGACCTGACCTCAAAATATTAACTGCATTAAGAGTGTTTTCAGCCACCGTGAGGGAAATATTTACTCCTTCCCTCAGGATCTGAATATTCTCCTGGGTATTGCCTATATAGAGAATACTGATAGAATTTTCCATTGTTGTAGGTGGATGGAACTTATGAAATTTAAGTCGTTATTTTGTATGATATAGTAAATCACCATTTTACAGAATAATGAACAGGGAAGAGATTCTTTTTAATGATCTCTTCAAGCTCTTCAGGATTGAAGGGTTTGGTAAGGTAGTCCTGGGCTCCCAGTTTATAGCACTTGATTCTCTCTTTGCTTGCCTCCGTACCCGAAAGCATAATTACAGGAGTATGTTTGGTATAGCCCCTCTGCCTTACCTTCTCAAGATATTCATATCCATCCATGTTCGGCATCTGGATATCACAGATTATTAGATCCGGAAGATTACCTTCCAACCACTCAAGTGCCTGAATACCATCACTTTTGCATATAACATCATAATCCTGGGAAAGGAAATTTTCAAGCAAAAGCCGTATGCTCAGTTCATCATCTATTACAAGGATTTTGTGCCTCATTATTTAATTAGTTTACTCGTTAAAAATTGCATAATACATTGTCCTTATGTTTTTCGAATTATCATTAGCTTTTTATGATCATGCAATTCTCCAGTATAAGGTTTTTATTTTAATAATAGAGCGAAACAAATTTACTCATTTTTGAGTTTGTTTTTCGCCGCCATACTTTGAAATCAAAACTCTGACTTAAGCTGACCAACAACTTCATTAACAACAGAATCAAGTAACAATATCTTTTCTTCAAGCTCGGCTGTTATGATACCCTTCTCGGCAAGCGATTCGATGGTTCTAATTTCCTGCTTCAGTGAGCCTATCCCGAAGTTGTCTATATTGGGTTTAATCCGGTGTGCCACTATTCTGACTGTATTAAGGTTTCCCCCGTGCAAGGCATTTTTGATTTCTTCGACTGCAATCGGGGTTTGTTCAATAAATATCTGAACTATTTTTCTGATAAATTCCTTATTCCCGCGGCTCATCTCCTCAATTGCAACAAGATTGTATAAATCTTTTTTCTCTCCTCCTTCTGATACAAGGTTGATATTAGGTTCTGCTTTTTCTGTCATAGAGATATTTTTAAGTATGGCTTCCATCAGTGAGTTCTCCTCAAATGGCTTAATAATGTAATCATTCATACCGGCATTCAAACATCGTTCAATTTCAGTTTTGAATGCGTTTGCAGTCAGGGCGATAACAGGAGTTGTGAGATGCAGTTTCTCCCTTAAGATTCTGGTAGCCTCAATGCCCCCCATTTCGGGCATCTGAAGATCCATGAGAATAAGATCGAACGAGGATTTTTTTAGTTTCTCTATTGCATCCAAACCATTCAAGGCTTCAGTGACAATCATTCCATGGAAGGTAAGTGAATTCAATGCTACCAGCCGGTTAAGGTCATTATCTTCAACAATCAGAATTGACTTATTTTTCAGATTAGTTAGAATCAGAGGCGCTTCAAGCTCATCCTTTTCAATATTATTTGAGGTCTCAAGAGTGATATCCATTTCGACCGAAGTTCCGACATCTTTCTTACTGGTAACAGAGATTGTACCTTTCATCAGCTGGACAAGCTCATAGGTTATAGCCAGTCCCAGTCCGGTTCCGCCATATCTTCCCTCTTTCCTGTATTCACCCTGCACGAATTTGTTGAAGACCATCCTGATGTAAGATTCGTCCATTCCGATTCCGGTATCTGAAATAATCAACCTGATATGGTGAATATTTCCGCTTGTCTCAGTTACAGTACATTCAACAGAGATATTCCCATTCTCGGTAAATTTTATTGAGTTGCTTATAATATTCAGGAGGATCTGCCTGATGCGGTTCGAATCTCCCAAATATGATGGAGCAAGCATATGCGATGTAGCGACAGAAAGTCTCAGCATCTTTTCCTGGGCAGCAGGTTCAAGTATGGAGACGGCATCGTTAATTACTGCTATAAGGCTGAACGGACGTATGTCGAGATTGATTTCACCCGATTCGATCTTGGTAATGTCGAGAACATTATTTACAATCGACAATAGGTGCTGGCTTGCCATTGCAGCATTACTGACGTATAGCTTCAGATTTTTAGTGAGTGATTGACGTGACATCTCCCTGATCATCCCAATAATAGCGTTAAGGGGAGTACGTATTTCATGACTCATATTTGCCAGGAAAGCCTCTTTTGCATTTGACGATTCTTCAGCCTTCTTAAGTGCTTGGTCAAGTTCACTTGCAAGGTTTCTCTGTTGGGTAATGTCGATTGAGATACCAATAGTTCCGATGATTCTTCCGGCATCATTGAAACTTGGGCCACCACTGGTCAGCCACCATCTTAAATCACCATTCTTTCTTCGGATCTGGACTTCATAAGTATCAGTAATGCCTTCAATTCTAAGATTATATTTATTATTGACTCTTATTCTTGATTCTTCATCGGCAAGAAGTATTATTGATTTATTTCCAATAATTTCTTCCCTTGAATAACCTGACATTTCACAGAATTGCTGGTTTACCTCTATTATTTCATCATTAGTATTGGTTTCGGCCAATCCCATTTTCATTGAGGCGATAATATTCCTGTATTTTTCTTCTTGTTGTTTAAGTATCTGTTCCTGGTACCTGCGCTGGGTGATATCAGTGTATTTCCAAAGGTGACCCTTGAAAGTGCCGTTAGTATATATAGTGTTGTAATACAATTCATAGAAGTCACCATTAGCCATTTCAAATTCTTCCGCAAGCACCTCTTTCCTTTCCTGAATGATTTTATTGACCTTGCCAATAAATTCTTCGGGATATCTGAAAAGATGTTTTGTCTCTTCTGCCGATTTGCTGCAATCTGATCCTACCAATTGTTCGGGTGTTGCAGGTATGCCAAACATGTTGCAGAAGGTATTATTGGCAATTACAATCCGACGGTTTTCATTCTCCAGGAGAATTCCGGAGTTAAGGTGTTCAATAAGAGAGAAAAGCCTTCTTTCAGAATTTAAAATGTTCTCCTCAGCTATCTTCTTCTCACTGATATCTTCAATTATGGTAAAAAACTCACCATGACTGTGAACTGTCTCATTGACCGGTTGTTTCTTTACATTCGCCCAGTACCAGGTTTTGTCCTTCCGGTACAAAATTATATCAATATTGAGAGACCGGTGGTTTCGGGTAGCAGAATCAAGAGCATTGATGCCTTCCTGTTGAGTAAG
>CAIPJU010000998.1 GCA_903865465.1 uncultured Bacteroidota bacterium | reverse complement strand
CTGCTGTCTTACAGATGTTAAATCCTCATGAAGCATATAATCACTTACATCTTTGGCAATAACTGAAGAATCAGGAATAGTAATGAAAAGTGTACTTTTTGAAACTAATTGATCCGGTTTACTCTTCTGCTTCAGCAAGAAATTTTCCTTCACACATATTGACCCAATAAAATATCCGTCACTTTTTCCATAATGCGGAGTGAATGAAATTTCAGTCAATAAACTTTTATTATCTAGCCATTTTGTTTCAGCCCCTCCTATTTTTATCCGGTTTTCGGAGTTAAACAGGCTGGTGATATAAACAATCGAAGTATCGCCAACATTGATGTAATAAACATTTTTAGTCTCAGGCAAAGCTATTTCTACGAGGCCCACAGATATTCCCTCCTGTTCAAAAAAACCACTACGGGTTATGTAGCCATCAATGAACATAGGCAGGTTTACAAAAGGATCAATTTTAAAATCCAGGCTCTTCTCCGAAAGTCCGGGAATAATGACTTCTGTTGATGCATAACGGGCAATAACCGAATGATCAAACTGAAGTGTATACTTATTGAAGTTCATATGGGAATAGCTTTCAAAGAGGCTTTGAATAGTTGTATCAACAGATGAAGTTATTCCACAATAAAAGAGTTTTTTTTGTAAAGGATCAGGATATTCGGATACTTCATGCTTTTTGAATTTTTCCAGGGCTTTTTTTAATAATATTCCAAAATCCTCAGATGACTTTTTAATAATTTTTTTCTGACGAATTTCAATCGAGGCAAGAGAGACCGAAAGCGAATCATTCGGATTTCTAAAAAGCAGATTCTCTTCCTTATAACCGAATTTGCTTATTCTGAGTGTCACGGGAAATTTAACCGGGTAAAGCATGAATTCTCCATTGGCATTTGATTTGGCAACCAATGTTTTATCTTCACTTTTAATATCAGCAAAGCAAATTCTGTTGTTATTGGCACTATCAAGGATTGTTCCTCTGATCATTTGAGAGTGGCCATCTGAAAAGTAATTTAGTAATATCAGGAGAAAAATCAGCTTTTTCATTTTTTGTAGAGACCATGAAGCCTCTGTTTAATTTTCAATAAGAGGGTTTCCTAAATTTAATAAGATTATAGAGATTCAGATCTAATAAATAATGAACAAATATCTGTTAGACATAAATTTCTGGCGCCTGTACGATAATATTGAGAACCGGCAATAATAATGCCATTCTTTTTTGCGATCATGCCAGCAAGTCCTGGTTCCTGAATAGTTCAGTTGGCGGAATAAAAGAGCAATTTATTCCAATCTCTTCAACGCCGGAGGTGTTTTAAATCCAATCGCCACGATCCAATCCGTGGTTCAATAAGTAATTCATCCATTGGATTTTCCTGAATGTTTCTTGTGCGGGTTTTGTCTGCCAGTCCTGACAACCTCCCTTGTTTATAAACAATAGAATCAAATACATCTAATGCTAATCTGATGCCGTCACCAACTTGATAAAGGAATTTGTACAATAAATCATTTTGACTCGATGAATATGGTGCCAATTGTGAATCAATTGTTAAGATGTTAAGCGGTTTACGTTTTGGCCGGCTTTCAGACAGGTGCCTATTTACTCCTTAAAGTAATATGACTTTTTTTGATCTCCACTGTGTCATTGAACTTTTTGATTTTTATTCCTAAACAAAACGACATTGGATAATGAAATAAATCATGCAGCTTTTTTTGTTCAATTACAGGAGAAATCTAAACCATTTGTCATACCGTGTGTTATAGCTAAATACTAAATAAAACTCCTCTTTATTAAACCCTAAACTTAACTGAATATGGAAAATCATAATGAAAAGAAACAAGATGTGTCCATCGATCATTTAAAGTCAGAAATTGAAATCAAACTCAAAAGAGCATTGGTTCTTAAGGATTTTGCAATAGAGAATAATTATGATGTTCCTGAAGACATAATAGAGGATCTCGGGGAGATACAGGAAAATTTTACAGATAAAAGGCAATCTAAAGTGATTGCAGATATCGATAAGAGTATCAAAACAATCACTCAGATGATCTTCCCGTCAAATTATGAATCAATATTAATTGCAAAAAAATCAGGTAAGGAAAATTTTGACATCAATTCTTTTAAGAACAGACTTTTTCTTATCTCAAGTTTTGTTCTTTTTACCGCAATACTCTCATTTTTTCTTTTATGTGATCAGCGGCTGGAAATTAGAATTACTGCATCGGTTTTGTCGGTTAGTCTTGGTTCCTTAGGGGCTTTGGTGTACATAATGTTTAATTTGGTCGGAATAATAAATGAGAGCGCCTTCAATGCAAAAGACACTTACTCGAATTATATAAGAATATTACTTGGTGCAATTCTGGGATGGATCTTTTATTTTGTCTTCGCTCAGGATGAATTTAACAACTGCGATGTAATCCAAGAAAAATACCTGTATCTCTTTGTTCCTTTTCTGGTGGGTTTCAGCACAAAACTGGTTGTCGGTATTTTTAATCAGTCAATCAAGGCTTTTGAGCTTATCTTAGGAATTAAGGATAAAGAGAGTGAGATTCTTTCGAGAAAGAAATTGAAAAATTCGAAACCAGTCAGAGATTAAGAAGTACAATGAACTGGATTTAATAATTTTGCAAAAAGGGATCGGACATTCGATCCCTTTTTGTTAGACACCTTAACGGAGACCTTTAAATTAAATGGCCATGGTTCCATCAGTGGATTAATAGGTTACCAGATGTCAACAGCAGAGCGGTTGAATATGTGATATTTAGTTATAGCCAATTGGAATTCAATCCCTTATATCAGGAAGAATACTCAATTAAACGTAATAAATGATGTAGTAAAGAAAAGATATCCTGGAGATTATGAAAAATTCTCAAAAGACAAACATTCAGTTGGTCCTTTAATCTATGATTATATGAGCATGAATCTGGCTTTTAAAAAGGACAAATTAATAAGCTGTAAACGACAATATTTTTAAAGTCAAAGGTTGTACTTATAGTATCGATCCCAATTCTATTTTTATCCAGGAGAGTGAAAAGCATAAAGATTGGTGTATTACGCAAAGTACTCTGAATAAGTTTGTTAATTGGAATAGAATTTAAGCAAGATCAAAAAACTGTTAAGATGAAATACCTGATTTTGTGTTTATTGCCGATTCTGGTTTTAAGTTCATATGCTCAGCG
>CAIPJU010000997.1 GCA_903865465.1 uncultured Bacteroidota bacterium | reverse complement strand
GGGGCTGCACTTTCTATTAAATCAGTTGTAAATAAACCAATTAAATTTGTCAGTTCCGGTGAGAAGATGGACGCTGTTGATATCTTCTATCCTGCAAGGATGGCGGACAGGATCCTTGGAATGGGCGATATAGTTTCGCTCGTTGAAAAAGCGCAGGAGCAGTTCGATACGGAAGAGGCAAGGAAGCTTCAGAAGAAAATAGCAAAGGATCAGTTCGACTTCAACGATTTCATTGCCCAGATCCAGCAGATTAAGAAAATGGGTAACGTAAAAGATCTGATGTCGATGATACCGGGAGTAGGCAAAGCAGTTAAGGATCTTGATATCGACGACAATGCTTTTAAAGGTATTGAAGCAATAATCAGGAGCATGACTCCTACGGAGAGAGTAAACCCTTCAGTACTTAACGGAAGCAGGCGTAAAAGGATTGCAGAAGGAAGTGGCACCTCAGTACAGGAGGTAAATAAACTACTGAAACAATTCGATGAGACCAGGCGGATGATGAAGATGATGACTAAAAGCGGCAATGCTGCAAGATTAATGGGCAGAAACTGATAAATAATATGTACAATCTTATCGACGGGAAGAAAGTAGCTTCTGAAATAAAAAAGGAGATAGCCCTTGAAGTAGCCCGGCTAAAGTCGGATGGTAAGAAAGTTCCTCATCTGGCTGCCATTCTTGTTGGCAATAATGGATCAAGTGAGACCTATGTCGCCAACAAAGTAAAGGATTGTGAGGAGGTAGGCTTCCGGTCAAGCCTGATAAGATTTGCAGATACTGTTTCGGAGTCTGAGCTTCTCGACAAAATCAAAGAACTTAATAATAATAGCGATATCGACGGTTTTATCGTACAGTTACCTCTTCCTGGTCATATTTCCGAAGAGAGAGTAATTGAATCTATTGATCCGGCTAAGGATTCAGATGGCTTCCACCCTGTCAACCTGGGGAAGATGGTCATCGGATTGCCTTGTTATCTTCCTGCTACGCCATTTGGGATTATTGAGCTTATAAAGAGATACGGTATTGAAACCTCAGGTAAAAACTGCGTGGTTATAGGCAGAAGCAATATAGTTGGCAGGCCGGTTAGTATACTCATGTCGCAGAAGGGAATTGACGCAACCGTTTCAGTGGTTCACAGCCGTTCAAAAAATATTTCCGAGATAGTCAGCAAGGCTGATATAATAATAGCAGCAATCGGTTCTCCTGGCTTTGTAAAAGCTGAAATGGTAAAAGAAGGAGCAGTTGTTATCGATGTTGGAACGACGCGGGTTAAAAGTCCTGACACAAAATCGGGTTATAAACTTGTGGGAGATGTTGATTTTGAAAATGTTGCACCGAAGTGCTCATATATAACTCCTGTTCCCGGCGGGGTAGGTCCCATGACCAGGGATTCGCTTCTGCAGAATACATTAATGATTGTCAAAGGAGATTCTTGACAAAATGTAATGGGATTTTTATTATTCCCCTTTGAATTTTAAAAATATTAATGCCGGAGATAATTCCGGCATTTTTTTTGATACACTTGTATTAATGCGAAAAACCGGGAGGGTGACCCGGTTTTTCAAAATTAGGATTTAGGTTAATTTAGGGTATTATAGTTATATCTCTTAGTTTTTGCTTTCAAAGTAATAGATGGATAAATGGGTGAGATGGTTGCGTTTCAATTGTAAAAAAAATAATTATTTTGTTTATCAGTGTATAAATCTGCTTAATAGGGTTATCAAAAAAACTTAAATGTTGATAATTGGATGACATGCTGAGCGATCTATATAAAAATAGTTATAATTTTGTACTCATATTTTAATGCCATGGAAGAGGATAAGTTAGGGTCTCTTTTTGAGGATGAGGTGAGGCAGGCCGTACAGAAGTTTGAACGGATGAGGAAGAATAATGAAAATTACTTCTTCGATGTGGCTGAATTTGAGACCATTATTGATTATTATATTGAGTGCAATAATTCATCGAAAGCGTTTGAAGCTGCTACTCTCGCAACTGAGCAGCATCCCGATTCAGTTTCCATTGAACTGAGAAG
>CAIPJU010000996.1 GCA_903865465.1 uncultured Bacteroidota bacterium | reverse complement strand
TTGCTGTGAACTGGCTGGAATTGATCAGATGACCACTGTAACTAATTTTAGAGGGAATACCACAGAGGAACTAACAAAGCCCAAATATGAGCTTATTACAGCCCACACTTCAAGGAAGACTTTTATTACCCTATCGTTTTATTTGGGAATGGAAGTAAAGATTATCAAATCTATAACCGGTCATACGCAGGATAAAACATTTGATAAATATCTGAAGATTGCCGATGAAATGAAAACGGACGTAATGAATAAAGCCTGGGGAAAGCTATGAGGGATTATTACGATAAACGCTTTAACCTTAATTCTTCCATCCACCCTTCATAATTTTCTTTAATCTGTGGATAGGACTCATCGATGTCGCTTTGCTCCAATGTTCCGGAGTTGACATATATTTTATATTTCCTTTTTTCCTGCAAGGTAATCATTGCCATTTTTTCCTCTATCTCTTTTCTTTCCGTCTGATCTGTGGACCTGTTTAACTTGGCTTTTAATTTCTCTAGTTTATTGTAATGAAATAAATAGACCTCAGAGATAAGCACATGTTTAATGTATCGATGTTGATTTGAAATAGTTTTTATCAATAAATCTTTTTCCGCAACACGGGACCTTAGTTCTTCCAACTCGTTTTTTAACCCTGCAATCGTTTTATGATCACTTTCAATTTCAAATAATTCATTGAAATCCTCATTCAATGCTTTTGCAATTCCTGTGGCAATAAATAAGGCAATGTTTTCTGTCACTCCACTTTCAAACTTGGCATAAGCCGCCTGAGAAATCCCAATTACCGCAGCCATCTGAGCCTGGCTCAGATTTTTCTGTTTCCGTAATGACTTAATTTTTTCCTGAAGAATCATCATGCAAAGTTTATGAGTGAATAACCATGCAAATATATAACAAATAGAATAATATACAACAATAAGTTATGAACAATATTCTGTTGATAATTATAATTATTCCTAATATTATATTACAACAATAATAGTTGTAGGTTTGCGTCATAATCTTATAAAACATATATCATGGAAAATGAAAAGGTATTTATCGCAACGGACAGGATCACTCTTACAGCTGTATTAAATGAGATGTTCTTTAAACGGTCTCAGGAAAAAGCATTACCTGAATTTGAGAAGGACAAAATTAGCAAACTGCAAGCTGCAAAAATTGCTGGAATAACAATCCCCACACTTAACAAGCTTACGGCAAAAGGTAAATTCAGGCAGTACAACCTGGGCCGGAGAAGGTATTTTTTGAGAAGTGAGATGATAGAGGCATTAAGAAGCAAAGCCTAAGATGAAAAAACTAATCGAACCCAAAGAGGAAGAAATGGCAATTTCTAAACCTTCGTACCAGAATAAATTCAATGTTGCAGAAGAATACCTCGCGCACAAATATGAATTCAGGGCTAATACTGTTGCCCTTACTATCGAGTATCGATTAAAGGGCAACACAACTTTTGAAATACTGAATGAAAATAGCCTTTTCCGAGAACTTCAAAATGTAAATATATGTTTGCCGTTAGGCAATTTAGTTACGCTGCTCAGAAGCGACTTTGTTGAACAGTATGACCCGTTGATCGATTACTTTGAAAGTCTGCCACCATGGAACGGGAAACAGAATATCGAGAAGCTTGCTTCATTTATTAAAACCAGTTACCAGGCAGCCTGGGAAAATCATCTAAAAAAGCATCTGGTCCGTGCTGTAAAGTGTGCCATTATCTCTTCCTACTACAATAAACAAGCCCTTATACTGGTTGACCCAAAACAAAATTCCGGCAAATCTACTTTTTGTCGCTTTTTATGCCCGAAGTCATTGAAAGAGTATATAGCAGAGGATATCACCACTGACAAAGATTCACGAATCCTACTGGCAAAAAATTTGATAATCAATCTGGATGAATTGGCTCTATTGTCAAAAAAGG
>CAIPJU010000995.1 GCA_903865465.1 uncultured Bacteroidota bacterium | reverse complement strand
CCTACACGACGCTCTTCCGATCTGTCTTCAGCCTTCTCTTGGAGGAAGTGCTAAAATAGGAAGGAAGGAGGTTTCAGAACATCTCAGAATGGAGCTTGCACTCAAACTTGGTTATATCTCAACAGAAAATGTAAATTTTGGAAATATGAGGGTGTATGACCTCGTTGCTCTGGGAAGGTTTCCGCATACAAACTGGATGGGCAAAATCGATCAGGAAAATCATGCGATAATTATTGATGCCCTCAATAAGACTTCTATTATTGATTTAAAGGATCGTTATGTATCCCAAATCTCTGATGGTGAAAAGCAAAAAGCCATGATTGCCAGAATTATAGCTCAGGATTCCCGGATTATGATTATGGATGAACCGACTGCATTTCTCGATACCGGCAGCCGATACGAAATCCTTCATCTGATGCGCCGGCTCTCACGTGACCATGGCAAGACAATCATCTTCTCAACGCACGATCTGCATATGGCAATAAGCCAGGCTGATAAAATATGGCTTATAAGCAAGGGCAAAATGGAAGAGGGAGCACCTGAAGACCTCATGATGAATGGATCATTTGATCACCTTTTTGACTCCCCTAATGTAGTCTTCAATTCATCGGATGCCACCTTTTCTTTTAATCAGGCTCCATCAGGATCGGTTTCTATCGATGGTTCAGGACCACAGAGATTTTGGCTTGAAAAAGCACTTAACAGAATTGGTATGTCAGTATCCGAAGAAATTAAATCGCCCCTAATTCTGCTAAACCGAGGTGAGGATAAGAAATATGGTCTGGTTACAATGGGTGTAACAAGGTTATTTAGTTCTGTTTACGAAGTTATTGAAGCTTTACGAGAAGAGGTCCATATTACTGTTTAACGAACTTCCTGTAGTTATCAATGAATGCACTTATATCTTCAACCGATATTTTCTTTGCGATAATCTTTTTGTTTTTATCAAGAATATATACCATCGGTGTCGACTGAACATTATAGTAATAGTCAAAATGAGAACCGCGCTGAGGATCCCATCCGTTGATCCAGTTAAGTTTATTCTCTTCTATATAAGTGGTCCATTTAGCTTTATCCGAAATAGTACAAACAGCAAACACCTCCAGAGAGTAATCTCTTGGTTTATCATAAAATTCTTTTAGCTTGGGAGTTGCTATCTTGCAATGGCCGCAACCAGGTTCCCAGAAATAAAGTATTGTAAAATCTTTCTGAACATCATATAGAGATACGAAAATTCCTTTGTATGAATCCATCACAAGGTCGACAGCCTTTTTGCCAATCAGGTTTGGCCTGATAAGGTCAATCTGCTTTCGCAAGTCATCTTTAAACTCTTTTGTTACCCAGTCTGCTTTTCCTGAAAGATATATATCATCTGCCAGTTTAACCATAACGGCATCATGTCCCATAATTTCACTTTCGCGGAAATGGTTGAAAAGAAATACTGCCACAAACTGATATACCTTATAATTGCCTTTGCACTTTTCAATAAGCTTATCAATCTCCTTGTTAATTGAATCAGGTGCCTGGATTACAACATTGGTAAAAAACGAATTAAGTCTCGCCTGAAGAATAGGTGTCCTGATAAGCTTTTCATCAGTAAGATCAGTATTATCAAAGAAATGGTTCTTATTATAATTGTAATTCAACAGAAATTTAACAGAGTCGCGGTTTGCAATTACAGCAGGAATCTGAAATTCTGGTACCTCAACAGGAAGCATTGCCTTAACAATAACTGATAGCAGATTTCCTTTATTCCCGTCGGAAACCGACCGAAGGTAAGCTTTCATATCTTCCTCTGTATCCTTTTCAAGTTTTGATAATATACTTGTTGAATCACTTTTTTGCTTATTATCCTGGATTCTTTTTGCAATAGCCGATGCCTTCTGCTGTTTTGCAATCCAGATTTTCTGATACTCCACGAATGATTTATTCTCATCCGATCCCTGAAATTTCAGGCTATTAAAAAAGTCGGAATAATTACACGAAACTGAAAATTGCTGGTCCATCATCCAGGCAAAGTCTTTCTTCTCCTTCCTCACAAAAAGCCAAATTGCCGTGAGGATCCCGATGGCAGCGCCGTGACTTGCAAGTCCTCCGT
>CAIPJU010000994.1 GCA_903865465.1 uncultured Bacteroidota bacterium | reverse complement strand
AGGATTTCCGTACAAATAATGATCCTCAACTGGTAATTGGAAATACTGAAGAAACATTATCCAAAATTGAGACCACAGAGGGCATCTCCGGCGTAAGTGAAAGAATAGTTATTACCGGGATGGCTAATACAGCCTACAAGAGTACCGGGGTTCAGATAATTGGAATTAATCCGGAGCAGGAAAAACAGGTACTTAATCTTTACAGTAAAATATTGCCAGGGACTGGTGATTATTTTGAAAAAGTTTCTAAAAATAATCTTGCCCTGATAGGAGAAGGTCTGGCAAAAGAGCTGAATATTGTCAGGTTTTCAATCGACTCAGTAGCACTTTCAAAACTTAAGAATAAAGGCATCCCGGAAAATGTATTGGCAAAACTTAATCCTATTACCGGAATAAGATTCACAAATGAGAATCAGTTCATCAAAAAGATGAAAACTCTTTTCACTGCAATTGAGTCAAAAAAATATGGACCGCTTATAAGAAAAGAGGCCTGGTCATTCAACGAAGGGACTCGACTTACCCTTACGTTCCTTGATAAAGACAATAACCAGGTTGGAGCTGTCTTTAAGATAACCGGTTTGTATCACGTTTCAAACAGTGTGTTTGAAAAAAGTACTGTTTTTGTAAAAAATGCAGATATCAGGAAACTTACCGGGATCTCAGCTGACAGTTACCATCAGATGGTTATCAAGGCCAGTAATCCTTCGCAGGTGGATTCAATAACCAGCAAACTTGTTGAAAAACTTCCTGGTCTGGAAGTGATGAGCTGGAAGAAGATCCAACCCGATCTGGCTATGATGACTGATATGGTTTCTCAGTTTTACCTGATATTCGGCATGATTATCCTTGCAGCACTAGCCTTCGGTATCATCAATACAATGCTAATGGTGGTTATGGAAAGAACCAGAGAACTTGGGATGCTGACGGCAATCGGTATGAATAAGAAAAAGGTCTTTTCAATGATAATGCTTGAATCAGTGTTTCTGTCACTGACAGGAGGTGTTGCAGGAATGGTATTGAGCTATTTAAATATTTTGGTAACTTCAAAAACAGGAATTGATCTATCACAATATGCTGAAGGATTTGGTGCATTAGGTTATTCTGCAAAGTTGTATCCGCAAATAAGTACAGGGTTTTTTGTTATAGTCACAATACTCATAATAATTACCGGAGTCATCTCCTCAATTTATCCCGCCCTGAAAGCGCTGAAACTGAATCCGGATGAAGCTATCAGAACAGAATAAAAGTAAATAATTAAAACTTAATAGTCATGAAAGTTGTTGAAATCAAAAACGTTACAAAAATATATAATGAAGTTGAAGTTCAGGTCAATGCAGTAAATGGGGTTACTCTGGATTTTCATGAAGCAGAATTTGCTGCTATTGTCGGACCATCAGGTTCAGGAAAGACAACTCTTCTGAATCTTATTGGCGGACTGGATAATCCTACATCAGGTGAAATTATTATAGATGGCACAAATCTTGCAAGACTTAAATCATCAGCATTGATAGATTTCAGAATGAGAAATATAGGTTTTGTATTCCAGGCATATAATCTTATACCTGTTTTAACGGCCAAAGAGAATGTTGAGTTTATCATGTCTCTTCAGAAATGGTCACGTCCTGAACGTGATAAGCGAACTTTTGAACTCCTGAAAGCAGTAGGCTTGTTTGAAAGGGCAAACAGCCGTCCCTCAAAAATGTCGGGTGGTCAGCAACAAAGGATTGCTGTGGCAAGGGCATTAGCTTCAAGGCCGAAATTTGTCCTTGCTGATGAACCCACTGCAAACCTCGATTCAAAATCGGCTGCCACGCTCCTGGAAATAATGGAGAAGCTTAACTATGAAGAAAAGATTACCTTCATCTTTTCGACTCACGATGCCAGGGTAGTAAAAATGGCGCACCGGGTAATTACTCTTGAAGATGGGAAGGTTGTTTCGGATGAAAAAAGAGTATAGCTCTATCTTATTCTTATTGCTGCTATGAAAAAAAAGTTGATTTTCATATTATCATTTCTTATATCATTTGCCGGAACAGTATTATCTCAGGAAAAACCGAAATTCCTGACATTTAGCGGTTATATATCAAGCATTCAAATCGTTATTTTATATT
>CAIPJU010000993.1 GCA_903865465.1 uncultured Bacteroidota bacterium | reverse complement strand
GCAGGCCTTGTAAGTATAAAAAAAATGGAGGCTCACCAGTGCCCCCTTTTTTTTTAATATAATCTATTGCCAAGGGCAGCATTAAGCCTGTAAATACTTGTTGCGTAATCAATTCTGGACTTAAGCAACATAAGCCGTGTTTCTGAAACAGCAGTACCTGCATCAAGCATGTCGAGATTAGTGATTACACCCGATTTGAAACTTGTCTCGGCAAGCGAATAGGCTTTTAATGCCTGCATCAGCTGAAGTTCCGACTGTTTTATTTTTTTATGTGCTGACTCAACGTACACTTCAGCTTCAATTATCTCATTAGAAACATTTCGTTTTGTTGATTCAGATTCGTAGCCAATAGAAGTTATGGCCGAATTAGCCTGCTGAAGGTTGAATTTGTTCTTCATTCCGTCGAATATGGGGACTCTGAAACCCAAACCAATTACATAATTAGGCCTTATCTCATACAGATTCGGTATAAAACCGTTTTTAGCTCCGCCTGATGCAATTAAATTAAGCATCGGCTTATTCTGAAGCTTTACCATATCATATTTCAATTCTGCCAGCGATTTGCGTTTGTTGTTGAGTAAAACCTCATCTCTGTTCCTGAAAGCATAGGGCAGGAGGGAATCCTGTTTCATAAGCGGAACTTCAACCTGAAGTTCGTTTTTAACAACAGGACTGATATCCTGACTGTTGCCAAGAAGCGAATTGAGCGATGCCTGCTGAGCCTTCAGAGCCGCCTGCAGGTCTACTTTCTGGCTTTCAACACCCGATATTTTTACTTTTGTCGTTAGTACCTGGTATT
The DNA here is from genome assembly GCA_903865465.1 of uncultured Bacteroidota bacterium. Lineage (GTDB taxonomy): Bacteria > Bacteroidota > Bacteroidia > Bacteroidales > VadinHA17 > LD21. Next base: position 2,787 of record CAIPJU010000993.1, on the reverse strand, counting down.
CAGTTGCAGATCCTGTCGAAAGCATCTTTTCTACATACTCGAGATGTTCATTAAGAGCAGCAAGCTGTTCATCTTTAATTTTTATTGCGGCCTGAATGTAAACCATGGAATAGAAATTATTCACCGTCAGAATTGACAATTTCTGTTTTACCTGCTCAACTGCCTGCAAACCAAGGTCCTTCCCTTTATTTTCTAACAGAATACTCTCTTTGGTACGTCCAAAATCATAAACTGTCTGCTCAATATTTACTGCGGCGGAATAATTATTATCGGGGTAAAGCATGAAAGTTCCCATATTCGGAATGCTGAGCTTGATGACAGGTCCCATATTTGAAAAATTTGCCACCATATAAGCCTGAGGATAGTATCCTGTTTTAGCCAGCTCAATTCTGGCGTCGGCATTATTCAGAGCTTCTTCGGCATTTTTTACAATAGGATGGCTGCTGACTACCTGTTCGATGATTTTCCTGAGCGACAGAGAATCATCAGCCATATTAACTTTTGACCCATTATTTAATTGACCTGTAGCTGTATTGCAAAAAAAGAGTATGAAAAACAGGCTTGGAAAGACTGATATAATTTTAATTCGGTTATTCATGTGCCGTAATTTTTTGGAGTTTTGATTTTTTTGTGTGTAGGAAGAATATTGGTATGACACCAACCAGGGTAATTAATCCGGCAAGCAGGAAATCATCGTTAATCCCGTCAATGTATGCCTGTTTGCCCAAATTGGATAGGAGTAATGACTGTCCCTGTCGTGCAGCATTGGAAGGAGAGCTGCCTGCATCGTACTGAATATGGTATTTAAGGCCATTGATAGTCTTTTGATATATCTCAGAATTTTGTCGTACCGATGTTCCGAATACCTGGGTGTGATAGGTAATTCTTGTTGTAAGCAGGGTTGCAAGAAGTGCAACGCCCAGACTACCCCCAAGCTGCCTTATTGAATTGTTAATAGCCGAAGCCTGGGCCATCTTATCCCTGGGGATTTCAATTAGCGAGATAGTCTGAAGAGCCGTAAAGATTAATCCCATGGAGAAACCTCTCAGGTAGAGCGAAGCCATTATGGAATTCAATTCCGTCATCCAAGAGAGCTTCGAATTAAGGTAGAAACTAAATGAAAGTAAGACTACACCTAATATAATAGGTATTTTGGGATTAACTTTATCCGATATCTTACCTGAGATAGGGGCCATTATTCCCTGTATAATACCGACCGGAAGAAAGACAGATCCTGCCTGCAGAGCCGTGTATCCCAAGGAATTTTGCAGAAAAACCGGCATCAGAAAGGTGCTTCCGAACATCCCGATACTGAAAATTATCAGAATAACATTTGAAATGCCGAAATTATGATTCTTTAAAAGCCGCAAATCCAGAAGCGGCTCATCAACAGTAAACTCCGCGGTCAGGAAGACAACAAAGGCAATAAGAGCAATGGCTGCAAAAGCGAGCAGATAGGGTGTATGCCATCCTGAAGAGTTAGTTGCAGCATTGCCCTCCGATAATACGTAGAGAGTAAGCGGAAGGAATATTGTAACAGAAATAAATCCAACCCAGTCGAACTTCCGCAATCGTGTATTTATATACTCACTCTGTATTACAAGGGTAAACAACATGGCAAGGATACCAAATGGAACGTTGACATCGAAAATAAGCTGCCAGTTAAAGCTGTCAATCAGGAAGCCTCCGATAAGAGGCCCGAAAGAGACAGAAGCTGCAGCCGATATTGACCAGAATCCCAGTGCTATTCCCCTCTGGCTTGGAGGAAATTCTCTGGTAATAATTGCCATACCAAGAGGTTGTATTGTACCGGCGCCCAGCCCCTGGATGATCCTTGACATAATCAGCATATCTTCATTCTTCGACATACCGCATAACATGGAGCCTAATGTAAAGAGGACCAGGCCGATAAAGTACATTTTCTTATATCCGAATTTGTCGGCAAGCCACCCTGAGGTAGGAAGCATAACTGCCATAGCTAGCATGTAGGCGGTAATAACCCATTCGATCTTGTCGAGTCCGACACCGAATGAAGCCATTATTTTTGGCAAACCCACATTAACAATGGTAGCATCAAGGACAGCCATGAAGGTCCCAAGCATTATATTTCCCAGCAAAAACCATTTGTAGGAATCATTCTTGGGATGAAAACCCGAATGGCTTTTCCTTACCAGCATCCTTATCCGATGCGAAGGTGTTCTCTTTTTTTCCATTCTTATTCTTTAACGATCTTAACAACGGTCGACATTCCTGAAAGAATGTTATAAGACTTAAGCTCCTTATTGCTATCAGAACTTTCAATAGATATCTTAACCGGAATCCTCTGTGTTACCTTCGTGAAATTGCCCGATGCATTGCTCGATGGGATCAGGGAAAATACTGATGCGGTACTGGAGCCGATTAGAAATACTTTGCCGTTAAATTTTACTCCCGGGAAGGCATCAATAGTGAATTTTACTTTCTGCCCGGGATGTATATCGGAGATTTTTGTCTCTTCAAGGAAAGCTACCACCCAAAGATTATTACTGATGGTCATAGTAAACACCGACTGGCTCGGCTGAACAACATCACCTGGAAGCAGCCATCTTTTTGCTATAATTCCATCTGATGGAGCATATAGTTTTGTATTCCTGAGCTGTGTTTCCACAACACTGACCTGCGCATTGGCAGTTTCCACTGCCGTCGAAGCTGTTGAGATCATCGATTTTGAAACCAGTAACTGTGCTTTTGCTGCATCAAGCTGAGCCTGAGCCGTCTCATAGGCTTTCTTTATATGATCGAACTGTT
>CAIPJU010000992.1 GCA_903865465.1 uncultured Bacteroidota bacterium | reverse complement strand
TCTATCCAGCTGAGCTACGGAACCAAATTACGGGTGCAAAAGTACTACTTTTTTGAATTTATGCAACCCATTTTTAAGTTTGAATCGACTTAAGTGAATAAAGTGATTATTATTCGGCAGTTAAGCAAGAAAAATCATTTCCGAATATCCAGACAGCGCCGAAATCACTGACTATTTCAGGCCTCTTTCATATAGTTTACAAGTCCTTTTTTGTCAATTATCTGTTTTAGCTTCTCAGGAAGAGGCTCAAATGAAAAGGTTTGTGACCCAACATATATATTTCCTAAACCAAAATTGATATCGACGGTAGATCCGGGTTTATATGCTTCTACTGCTTCCCTGCAAACTATCAGAAGCAAGCCCTGATTTATTGATGAGCGATAAAAAATCCTGTTTACCGATTTGACAATTATTGCCCTGATGCCTGCATATGCCAATCCTACAGAAGGATGTTCGCGTGAACTGCCGCAACCAAAATTTTCACCGGCCATAATTATATCTCCTGCGGCTACATTTTTACTGAAACAGGGATCAAAATCTTCAAAGAGCAAAGGCATTATCGATGCGGGATCTGAACTAAGTACAGCATAGGTATGCTTCCCTGCAAACATCTGATCGGTATTAAGATTATCGACATCGGTGTAATCCCACACTGATCCGGTCTTTCGGTTCTCCCCGTTTTTAATTTCATAAGTCTTGCTCTGTGGCACCCTGAATGGATATATCTTTTTCACAGGCGATGTCCGCGGATCGGTTATTTCGCCTTTAAGTGCTGAAGCGGCAACTGTCACGGGAGATGCCAGATATATTCTGGCTTCCTTATTTCCCATCCTTCCCGGGAAGTTACGATTAGCAGTTGAGATGACTGTATGTCCGTTTGCAGGAACTCCCTGCCCGGTTCCAAGACATGGTCCGCATGACGGGGTTAGAATGTTCGCTCCAGCATCCATAAAAATTGCAATCAGCCCCTCATCCATGGCTTTCCGGTAGATCTTTGCAGATGCAGGAATAATATTGAGCTGGAATCCTTTTTTAACAGTTTTACCATATAATATTTTAGCTGCTGCCCGGAGATCTTCCAGTCTGCCATTGGTACAGGTTCCGATAAGCCCCTCCTGAACTTTTGTACCGGCAACATCGGTGACCGACATAACATTGTCGACATTATGAGGAGCGGCAACAACTGGAAAAAGATCACCCAAATCAATATTTATTTCCCTGAAATAGATTGCGCCTTCATCGGCCCAAATTCCTTCTGTTTTCTGGCCGAGAAACTCATCGAGGATCTCATCAGCAGGAAAAACAGCATTTTTAGCACCCATTTCGGAGGCAAGGTTTGCAATCGTCATCCTGTCAGATATTCCAAGTGTTTTGACACCGCTGCCATGGTATTCGACTGACATATAATTTGCACCGTCGGAGCCAATCATCCCAATGATCCATAAGGCCAGATCCTTGGCTGTAACCAGTTCTTTAAGCCTGCCGGTAAGGGTAATCTTAACCGATTCGGGCACCCTGAACCATGTTTCGCCTCTTTTCCAGATTCCTGCTGATTCTGTCCTGTCAATCCCTGCAGCGAAGGCATTAAAAGCTCCTGCAGTTGATGTATGGCTGTCGCTCCCTACTATAAGCATCCCCGGCAGCGCGTGATAAGACATTACCTGATGACAAATACCCTTCCCGGCATCATAGAATTTTTTAATACCCTGGTTGTCTGCGATATTCCTGATTTCCTGGTATTGAGTGGCCAGTTTAGCATCGGCAGGAGGTGCATTGTGATCGAGTACAACAAGCATCTGATCGGGATCAGAAACGTTGATACCTCCCATCTTTTGAAATGTCTTGAAAATACTCGAAGTATTATCATGAGTTAGTATAATGTCAGGTCTGGCAAATACTATTGCCCCGGCAGGAGCTTTAAATATCTTCTCGGCAAATGTCTGTGGTTTCATCTTTATCAATGTTGTTTCGTATAAGACTATGTTTTTTTCATTCGCGCTTAACAATACAAAAATATAAAAAGCCTTATAAAAGTCCGCCATTCAGGTAAACTTCCAACTGAACAGTTGAGAAAGGCTCAGCATTATAAGTTGTATTGTTTTTCAGATTTTCAAGATGCCCTGTTTTAAGATCTATTCTTATAATATCGCCATCGGCAATATTCATTTCAGGAATATCCCTGCAGGTAATTATCGGGAATGCAGCATTTATTGCGTTCCGTTCATAAATGGCTCCGAACGACTCAGCCATAACGGCACTTATCCCAAGTGAAGCGAAGCAGTCAACAGCCTGCTGACGCGAACTTCCGCAGCCGAAGTTTTTACCTGTTACTATAATGTCGCCGGCTAAGGCTTTTTTTGCAAAATCTTCAAAACCCTTCATGTTATCGAAGGTATATTGCCCCATCTCTTTAATATCGGTAATTGAAAGATACCTGTTGTGATAAATCATGTCAGTATCAATATTGTCCTTATTGACAATCCAGACTCTTCCCTCGATTATAGCAGCTTTTTCAGTTGCCTCTCTTTTTTCAATCTGTTTTTCAACTGCAGCCGTTTCCTTTTCGCCCTTGATAAAGAGAGCAGGTTCATCAGGCATCTCTGAAGGAGTGGTAATGAAGCCGGCAACAGCAGAGGCAGCTACAATTTCAGGAGAGGCAAGATAAACACTGCCCTTGCCCTGTTTTCCCGGAAAATTCCTGTTGCCGGTGCTTACGGTAACTTCTCCTGCTCCATTTTGGCCAACTTGCCCTGCAGCGCATCCGGCACAACCGGCATTTGAAACCATAGCACCAGCATTTTTAAAAACAGTGAGCAATCCATTTTTGAGACATTCCATCCAGATTTCATCAGTGGCAGGAACGATCTTAAGCACAACACCCGGTGCAACTCTCCTGTAATTCAGAATATCAGCAGCTTTCTGCATATCGCTCATCCTTCCGTTGGTACAACTTCCGATGAAGGCTGAGTCGATTTTTGTACCGGCGACTTCTGCGACCGCAACGGTATCATGAGGCTGTCCCGGCCTTGCGACCATAGGTTTGAAATCTGTAACATCGATAGTAAATGTTTTATAGTAGCTTGCATCAGGATCAGCAAAAACAGGTTCGAATTTTACATTTGAATGATTTGAACAATATTCTATTACCTCTTCGGAAGGTGGAAACAAAATTATTATTGCACCCATCTCGGTTGCCATTGATGAGATGGTTATCCTGTCGTCGAGACTTAATTTTCCGACTGATTCGCCATAGATCTCGATTGAATATCCAAGGAGGGAATTTGCCCCAAATATATTCAGAAGGTTGAGAATGATATCTTTTGAGCTTACATTCTGAGGGATTTTACCTTCAAAATTCATTCTTACCGAATATGGCACCTTAAACCATACTTTCCCTTTCGACCAGGCGGCGGCAATATCCATATCTCCCATTCCCTGCCCAAAAGCTCCGACAGCTCCGAGAATATTTGCATGAGAATCGGTTGATACAGAGGTTGCACCAGGGTAAACGTAACCCTCATCGATCAAAATGTGAGTTCCGATGCCTGAATCGATATCGAAGACCTTTATTCCATTTTCTCTTGCATACAACCTGCAGAGGTGTTGATTGACAGCATATTTCTGATCGGAACCGGTGGGATTGCAGTCGAAGGTGAATAAGGTTTTTTCCGGGTCATCGACAATGAGTGAGTGATCCTTTAAATTTTTAACAACATTTGCGCCACCAAAGTCGCGTGCCACCCTGCAGTCAATTGAAATATCAACGATCTGTCCGGGTTTTACTTCATCACAATCTGAGTGTTGTGATAATATCTTCTCAAGCAAAGTCATTGCCATAATTCTAATGTATTTTGTTACTGGAGTTTATGTACAGCGGTTTAATTAAACTGGGCCCTGTAGAATCCGGGAGATACGCCTTCAGATTTCCTGAATTGTTTGTTAAAATTTGAAATGCTGCTGAAGCCGCATTCTGATGCAATATCCCTAATCTGGTAATCCGTCTCACGTAAAAGGTAACAGGCTTTATTTGTTCTGACCCTGTTAAGATATTCAACGAATCCGGCTCCACAGTTCTTTTTAAAATATCTGCTGAAGGAGTTGGGATTCATCTTTGCAACTTTTGATATCTTTTTCAGTGATATTGACTTAACATAGTTTTCTCTTATGTAAGAATAAACGTCAGCCATCTTCCTGTTTCCCTTTTCATCAAAGGCAACCTTATAATTCTCGGAACAGAGACGGCTTCTGGTATCGGAGCTGCATAACACTTTGAAAACAGAAAAGAAATCAATCATTTTATCAATACCGGTATCGGTAGTCATTTTTGTAAGAAAGCCTTCTGCCTTGCGTGCATCATCGGTAGAGAATAAGATTCCTTTTTCCGAGTCAATCAGCAGCTTTTTTAAGGAGTGCATTTCATATTGCGACAGTAATTGCTCTCCCAGTGACCTGAACTTAAAGTGAAGTCTGATTCCATGTTTTTCAGGAGTACCATTTCCGTGTCTGTAATAATTCCAGCAATGGGGAATATTACCTGCAACAAGAACCATATCATAAGCGTCAAATAATTCAACACTGTCGCCAACGATACGGGTACCATTTCCCGTGGTATTAAGAACCAGTTCATACTCTGGATGGAAATGCCATATATCACCTGATCCGCAGACATATTCCGCCCTGAAGCCACCACTGTCATCATATGGGATGAATTCGAGTTCCGCAATCATGTTTAGCTGGTATTAATTTTGGTTATTCTCAAATTTAATTAATATTTTTTGTGTTATTAACACTAAATCCTATTTAATCTCAAAAGTTTTTTTGTCGATGTTAGTTTTTTTAATATATTTGTTACCAAGCTCATGCTATAGGAATTAGGAGGAGACAAATGAGGGCAGGTTGTGAAATCAACAGGATTGTATTGCAGACATTGACTTTCACATCAGGAGCTCAGAGCACGGCGCCAGCCTGCTACGGTTCCATCCTTTTTATCAGACAGTAGAAACGGGTCCTAAATTACTCGTTCCCTGATCATCACAACCTCCCTTACTCCTCTTTTTTAGAAAAGTTCCAGTGATCAGACAGGCTAATTATCATGTAGGCTTTCAATGTTTGACAGCAAAAAAATACTATCTTTGATTTAAATCAGGAAAGTGTGGCTTTAAAATCCATGGTAGAGGCAGGGTACAGGTAATGAAGACTTACATCAGAAGAAGGGATAAAAATAATCAGCTTTTGATAGTTTATGGCGGATGGGCGGCCGATGATTATGTATTTGCACCATTATTCGATGAAGAATTCGATATAATTCTGTTTTACAACTATTCAGCTGATGAAGCCCTGATATTGCCAGAGGCAAAAACCTATGAAAAAATAACCCTTATTGGATGGTCGCTTGGTGTGTGGGCAGCTGAATATCTGCTTCCAAAGACAGGCTTTCGTCCCGATGTTACTATTGCAGTTAACGGAACTCCGGTTCCGGGTAATGAACATTATGGAATACCACTTTCAATTTATCAGGGGATTCTTGATAATATTACAGAGGAAAATATCGACAGGTTCTATCTTAGAATGTTCGGATCAAACAATTTACTTCAGTCGGTAAATGGTAAGTCGCCCCAAAGATCCCTGAAATCGCTTCATGATGAGTTGCGCTGGCTTTATAACAGGATAATGGAGCAGGGTGAACCCGGATTCAGGTGGGATTATGCTGTATCGGGGGAAATGGATCGTATATTCCCCAGCCATAATCAGATCAATTACTGGAATAAAACAAAGAATACAAAACATATAATTCTCAACCTCTCCCACTTCTTTTTTTATGAATGGAAATCCTTCAGCGACTTCATAAATTTTGTGGAGAACTATAAATCCTCAACACATCCACAGCTCTGAAAACATAAGAGTGATCAGAGTTCTTTGATAAGTACGTTGGAATCTGATTTCGCAATCAACCTGTCAAATTTATCAAGCATGGATATCACCTTTTCATAATCCTTGTTCCTGCTGTCGGGAATCTGATCTACCCCTTTTCTGTCGAGCCTTGAAAATACAAAGCTGACAGTCAGCTTATTGATATCTATTGCCGGCTGATAAAGCCGTTGTTTATGTTCATTTTCGTGGAT
>CAIPJU010000991.1 GCA_903865465.1 uncultured Bacteroidota bacterium | reverse complement strand
CCAGCCACGCAGATGGAAGGAAATGGAAGTATCAGAATTGAATTTCAGGGAGCAATTACCATGAATGCGGCCCAAAAGGACTCCTTGTCTTATCTTGAAATAGGTTTACATAAAAACGAATTATGTAAAACTAAATATATAAAATTATGGACAAGCACAAGAAAAATTCCGGTACCAAGTACCAGGTTCGTTACGCATCAGAATTCAAGCACTCGGTGTGTCGTGAGTATTTAAATGGCAATTACACCAAAACGGAATTGCAGGACAAATACGGAATAAAAGGTAAATCTCGTTTATTAAGCTGGCTTCATGAATTAGGGTATATTGAATATGCTGATGAAAAAGGTATTGTAATTATGAGAAAAAAGAAAGAAAAGGAAACGGAAAATTCCGAACGGTCTCCAGAGCAGATTAAGGATTTGGAAGATGCTTTAAAGGATGCTGAATTAAAGGCAGCGGCGTATTGTAAAATGATTGAATTGGCAGAGAAACAGTATAATATAAAAATAAGAAAAAACTTAAATACCAAGTAATCCTTGAGATAAAAGACAGCAATCCGGATATTCCTCTGATCCGGCTCTGTCGGTTACTTGGTATAAGTCGCCAGGCTTATTATCAATATTATTGGCATAAAGAAAAAACAGATATAGAACAACAAGTGGTATTAGAACAAGTGAAAGAGATACGAAAACTACATCCGGCAATCGGAACAAGGAAGCTGTATTTTATGTTACAACCCTTTTTAACCGGACATAAGATTAAAATGGGAAGAGATGGCTTATTTGATTTGCTGGCTGCTCAAAAGATGTTGGTAAGGAAAAGAAAAAGAAGGATTTTTACCACTCAATCACAGCATTGGTTTAGAAAATATAAAAACCTAATAAAGCACATGGAAATTATGCGTCCCAATCAATTGTGGGTAGCCGACATCACATATTACAAAATAGTGTCGGGCTATGTTTATATCAGCCTGATAACTGATGCCTATTCGCATAAAATAGTGGGGTATCATTTAGCAGACAATTTGGAGGCATGTAACAACATCAAAGCTTTAGAAATGGCTTTAAGGACACTCAAATCCAATCCTGGTTCTTTTTCACTTATACACCACTCTGACAGAGGTCTGCAATACTGTTCCAAAGAATATGTTCGGATACTTAAATCGAAACATATCGCCATTAGTATGACAGAAGATGGAAATCCTTTAGATAATTCCATTGCAGAACGTATCAATGGTATCATTAAGCAAGAATATTTAAGTCATTATACCATCAGGAATAAAACGGAAGCAATGAAAATATTGGCTAAATCCGTGGCAATTTACAATCAGAAAAGACCACACATGAGTTTCGATTTACAAACACCTGAAAAAGTTCATCAGTTAAATTTGCCTATTAAAAAAAGATGGAAGAACTATTATAAAAAACAAAGTGTAAATTTGCAGCCGGACTAAAATAAGAAAACTGTCAACTTATTTTAGGACGAGACAATTTGAGGCTGGCAGAGGGAGGAAGGGAGCGGGGAGAAAAATTCAAAAACGCATTAAATAGAGCT
>CAIPJU010000990.1 GCA_903865465.1 uncultured Bacteroidota bacterium | reverse complement strand
GTAACTGAAGTATTTACTGCAACTAAAGTGGAAATTGTAATAAAGATTGGAAATCAGACGATTCTGTATTTTTCGGAATCTGCTAATCCAAACTTTCTTACACCTTGAACTTTTATCTGTTTTAAATTACTAATTTTGATAAAAGGAAACTGCAAAAATATACATTTATGCTGATAGTAGGAATAGCAGGGGGGACAGGTTCGGGAAAAACCACAGTTGTAAAGAAAATAATGGAGGTTTTTCCAAATAGTGAAGTGATAATGATTCCCCAGGACAATTACTATCGCGATAATAAAGGCATAACTCTCGAAGAGAGGCAAAAGATTAATTTCGACCATCCCGATTCAGTTGAATTCACTTTGCTGATCGATCATCTGAAGAAACTAAAAAAGGGCAAGTCAGTTGAAATGCCTATATATTCATATCTTACCTGTCTCAGGTCGGAGGAGACAATAAACGTTAAACCATCAAGGGTAGTGATTGTCGAAGGGATTCTGATACTTACCGATCCCGGCTTGCGAAATTTGATGGATATTAAGGTCTTTGTTGATGCAGATGCCGACGATCGTTTGGGAAGAGTAATCCTTCGCGATATTGTTGAACGCGGAAGGTCGGTATTAATGGTGCTTGAAAGGTACCACGATACTGTGAAACCTTCTCATCTTCAGTTTATTGAACCTTCAAAACGATATGCCGATATAATTATTCCAGGCGGAGGTGAAAACCAGGTCGGGATTGAGGTGCTTGTTTCAATAATTGAAAAACATTTGACAAAGGTAAAAGCTTAATATTATGCTTGATAATATCAGAATAGAAGATGTTATGTTCATCGATATTGAGACTGTCCCTGCTTCTTCGTCATACAGCCTCATGACTGCTTCATTGCAGGCCTTGTGGGACAAGAAATCAAAGCAGTTCCGGACTGCTGAACAGACCGCGGAAGATGTTTATGAAAGAGCCGGGATATATTCTGAATTCGGTAAGATTATCTGCATCTCTGCGGGTGTGGTATCGAAGAGGGATCCTTTTAGCCTGAAGCTGAAATCCTTTTACGGCAGCGATGAAAAATCACTTCTTTCTGACTTTTCCGGGATGGTTGAAAAATTTTCTCTGATGCACAAGGAGGCTCTCCTTTGTGCTCATAACGGCAAGGAATTTGACTATCCTTATATTGCAAGGAGAATGGTAATCAATGGGATGATCATACCTGTTATTCTGGATAATTCGGGTAAGAAGCCGTGGGATATTAAACTGCTTGATACCATGGATATCTGGAAATTCGGCGATTACAAGAACTATACATCTCTTGAGCTCCTGACCAACATACTGGGTATTCCAACTCCAAAGGATGATATCGATGGCAGCCAGGTTGCAAGGGTCTTTTATGAAGAAGACGATGTGGAAAGGATTGTCCGTTACTGCGAAAAAGATGTTCTTGCCATCGCACAGGTACTGCTCAGGTTCATGCGTTTTCCTCTTATTGCTGAAGAGAATATAGAATCGGTTACTTTCAGGTGATCAGCATTCATTTATCATCATTCTGAAACATTCTGCCACTTCATCGGGACGATCAGCCTGGACCCAGTGACCTGCGCCCGGGATTGTATAAAAATCTGCCCCTGGATAGGTTTTCCTGATATCCCTGTAATCATCCTCCGGCAGGTAATCTGAGTTTTCCCCTTTCAGAAACAGGACGGGAAATCCTGTAACCTGACTATCAGAATATTTACTACGGTCTATCATTTCCATTATTCTTTCAAGATTTTTGTGAAGAGCTATGGCATTTATTTTCCATTCGAAGCTGTTACCGGCAGTGCGATGGAGGTTTTTAAGAATCAGGCCTCTTTCCTTTTCATCAGTAATTGCCGAAGCTATATGTGATTCGATAGCTGCTCTGGAAAGGTTTTGTGTAAGGTCACAGGCGATGACAGCATTTAAAATTTTCAGATAGTGACGGTAAGTTTCGTAAAGGTATTTCCCGTTTACGAATGGAGATATATCGGCAATCAGAAGGCCGTTAAGCATTGATGGCCATTCCAGAGAATAGGCAGCTGCAATTTTCCCCCCCATACTATGGCCTGCCAGAAAGAATTTGCCAATCTTCAATTCAGTTATAAGCTCATGAAGATCGTCTCTCATTGAATTGTAATCATGAACTTCGCTATGTGGTGATAGTCCGTGATTTCTGAGATCAGGAAGGTAAACGGTGTACAAATCTGAAATTTTTCTGGCAAATGTCACCCAGTTATCCGATGATCCGAAGAGGCCATGGAGGATAAAAAGCGGAGGTCCGTTTCCGTATTTCCTGTAAAAGAGTTTCACCAGTAATAAATCAGGCAAGCTGTCTTTTGTACATCTGGATTGTGTTTTCAAGTCCCAGGTAAAGCGCGTCGGAAATGAGTGCGTGTCCGATTGACACTTCATCGACCCATGGAATGCTCTGGTGAAAAAACCTGAGATTGTCAAGGTTGAGGTCGTGACCTGCATTTATTCCGAGGCCCTTACTTCGGGCAATTTCGGCAGCCCTGACGAAGGGCGCAATAGCCTCAGCAGCATTTGTACTGAACTCAACTGCATATGGTTCAGTATATAATTCAATTCTGTCGGTGCCTGTGAGTGCTGCAGCTTCAATATTATCGGGGTTTGTATCAATAAAAAGTGAAGTCCGTATGCCATTTTTCCTGAAGAGAGAGATTATATCTGCCAGGTATATACGGTGTTTTACTGTATCCCACCCGGCATTCGATGTGATTGCATCATGGGCATCGGGAACAAGTGTAACCTGGTCGGGTTTAACTGAAATGACCAGATTAATGAAATCATCCGTTGGGTAACCTTCTATGTTGAATTCAGTGGTAATTACCGGTCTGATATCAAGCACGTCCTTATACCTGATATGTCTTTCATCGGGCCTTGGGTGAACTGTGATACCGTCGGCGCCAAACATCTGGCAGTTAATAGCCGCATTAAGGACATTGGGGATATTACCCCCTCTGGCATTCCTGATAGTGGCTATTTTATTTATGTTGACACTTAGCTTTGTCATAAGGATCGTTTATTATTTAAATTCTCTTTTGGAAGCAAAATTACAACAACTGGTTTTTTTTTTGCTATTTTAGTTGAAAATAAAAATAGCCATGGTTGCGAAGGACTTAATATCAGAAGTAGTCCCGTGTCTTAAGACATCAGATCTTGGGCAGACTGCCCTTAACTGGATGGAGATTTTCAGGATATCACATTTGCCTATTGTGAACAATCAGGATTTCCTCGGACTTATTTCCGATGTTGATATATTTGATATGAATCAGCCCGACGAGCCTATAGGTAATCATCCTCTAACCCTAATAAAACCATATGTTACAATGGAACAGCACCTTTTCGAAGTGATAGGCATTGCTGCCCGGCTGAAGCTGTCGGTTGTACCTGTTCTCGACGAAAATATGCATTATAAAGGAGTAATAACCTCCAGCGAGCTGATCAGAAACATTGCAGGCTTATCCTCATTAGACCAGCCGGGTGCGATACTGGTACTTGAGATCATTGAGCGGGATTATTCACTGTCACAAATTGCCCAGATAATTGAAGGGAATGATGTCAAGGTGCTGAGCATGTATGTAAATTCGAACCCCGATTCAACAATGATGGAGGTGACGCTGAAGGTAAACACTACCGACCTGGTATCGGTAATCAGAACATTCGAACGATATAATTATGAAGTCAAGACCTGGGTATCTGACAATGATACCATGGACAGGTTTTATTCCGAACGCTTCGACCAATTTATGAAATATCTTAATATTTAAGGAGCATGCTTCATAGAGTAGCCATTTACAGTAAGGATTTAAATACAAAGACCAGGGCAGGAGTAAGCAGGCTCATTGATGAGTTTTGTAAAAGGGGAATTAAAATACTTATCCATCAAAAGTCGGAAAATTATACCGACTGTACCGGAAGGGGATTGATTGAGAGGTTTAATGATCTCTCTGCGCTTGGTCATAAGCCTGACATAGTTCTGAGTGTGGGAGGTGACGGCACCTTCCTCGATACTGTTTTACAGGTCAAGGATTTTGGGATTCCTGTTGCTGGTTTAAACACGGGTAGAATGGGTTTCCTGGCAAACATCAGAGAGGATGAAATCGATCATTCAATCGATATGTTATGCAGTGGCGAATATGATACTATCGAAAGATCACTTCTTGAAATAGTTAAACCCTCAGGCTTATTCGAGGGAAATACTTCTTCAGCCCTTAATGAGATAACCATCCAGAAGGCCGAACTTAGCATGATAACAATTCATGTCTACGTTGGTGATATCTATCTGAATACTTACTGGTCTGACGGACTTATCATTTCTACGGCCACAGGTTCAACAGCCTATAATCTCAGTGTAGGCGGGCCAATTCTGTCACCCGATGATGAAAGTATTATTATCTCACCAATAGCTCCGCATAATCTGACAATAAGGCCTATAGTTCTCACAGGTGAAAGCCCCTTGCGCCTTGTAATTGAGGGCAGGGGGAGCGAATTCCTTGCTACATGCGATTTCAGGTCCAAACGGGTCCATTTCGGTGAGGAGGTGCATATTATTAAGGATAAGGTAAAGCTGAAAACGGTTATGCTGAGAGGAATGGACTTCTACAGCACTTTACGGAATAAACTGATGTGGGGTGCTGATACCAGGAACTGAACAATTTCCTGCAGGCCGGCTTGTCAAAGCATTTTGTTTTATATATATATCCGACCGATGATTTTGTGATATGCTTTCTCTGTTAGTGTTGTGATAAATAGTATTTTAATACTTCAAAAATCTAAATCACCTAAATGCTGAGAACTAAACTTGTGAAAGGGCTATTTTTATCTGTAGCTGTAATTCAGTTTATTATCTCACCATGCAAAGCCCAGTACTGGATGGCACGAAGGTTTGAAGCAACAATAGGTGCTGGTACCACAAGTTTTTTCTCCGACATTGGCGGATATTCAAGCGGCGATAATATGTTAGGTTTCAAAGACCTGTTTCATGTTCAGCCACGTTACAATTATAATCTTAGTTTTAAGTACAGGATATCTAAAAAAATTACCGGACGCATCTCTTTTACCGGGGGATTGCTTTATGCCAATGATTTAAACGGGGTCCATTCCGACAGAGGATTTGAATGCCTTGTTTCAGTTAAGGAACCTTCTTTGATTGGAGAATTCTACCTGATACGAAATAAATCAGAAAATAGTTTCCTCTTCGACATGGGTAAAAAAAACTTATTTAAACGAATAAACAGGGCACTTGACCTATATATATTTTCAGGAGCAGGGGGAATAATATATTCAATCGATGGGAATGAGAAACTTTTGGCTGTTCTCAAATCACGAAATGGAAGCGCAATGATTTTTCCTGCTGGCATTGGAACATCATTTTTACTGACTCCTGGTCTGGATCTGGGCATTGAATTTAGTGGCAGATATACTTTTTCAGATTTTGTCGATGGTTATCATTCTGCATATTCAGAATCAAATGATATTTACTATACCATGAATATTTCGTTAATTTATAAAATAAAAAACCTTGTGATACGATCCCATTCCCTGAAGTTAAAAGGAGAAATGAGGATTTTGTAAGCTAAAGTGAAAAGTAAATCAGTTTTATATTGTTTTATATTAATATTTTAACTTCTTTAGTGGTTGAATAGGGGAATCATTTTTTCTAATATAATGTTCTTTTCTTATCTTAAATTACTTTAACTATTGTTACATTTGCCTAAATTAACTGTCAGATTTGGTAATTTTAGTGCATCTGTCTAATTTATGAGGATTTAGCCATTTTATTTGAAATAGGTTTTTTTATATTTGCATAATTAACATAAATGTCTCACAAATGAAGCGATTCATAATTGCAATCCTGCTGGTATGTTTTTTGGTTCCTTATTCTGAAGCTCAGATTTGGAAGAGAAAGAGGTACGAATTAACTTTTGGGGTAGGGCCTTCCCAGTTTTTCGGGGATATTGGCGGGTACAGCAAGGGCAAGAACCTGCTTGGTTTAAAGGACATATCATTATCTCAGACAAGGTTTAATGCTAATATAAATATTGCTTACCGGAATACCCAGTTTGTAACGACCCGTTTAAGTCTTACCTACGGATCATTTCATTCAACAGATAGCAGGGGTTCTAATGAGACGCGCGGATTTGATGCTGTTACCTCATTTCTGGAACCGGCGCTCATTGAAGAATACTATTTCTCGAAACATAAGGGTGAAAGGAGTTATCTGCTCGTGAAAAGGGGTGAGGGCACCTTTGGTGACATGCTCAGGGCACTCGACTTCTATGTATTCGCAGGAGTTGGCGGGATATATTATAATGTAAAAGGTAATGACCTGCTCCTTCCAAGAATGGGGAAACCAAATGGTGTTGCAGTAATTATCCCTGCCGGTATCGGTGGTACACTTATTTATACTCCCAATGTAAACTTTGGCTTTGAATTTGGCGGCCGGTACTCCTTTTCAGATAATCTTGATGGTTTTACATCACAATATTCCAAATCAAATGACGTTTATTATTTTTTAAACTTTACACTTACGTACAAGTTAAAAACAGGAGCTAGAGGATTCTTCTCCTTGAGATGAAATTGATCTGGAAACTCTTTGATGAAAAATATTGTTTGTTTTTTTTTGGTCTGCAACATCTTTATATCCCTTGCAGGCCAGCGTAATTCTGATTATGGCATCTTTGGTGGAGTATCGTCATATTTTGGCGACATAAATCCCAGCCGGATCTTTTATTCCCCACGCCCCGCCGCCGGCATATTCTACAGGTATAACCTAAATTTAAGGCAAGCCCTCAGAGCCAGCTTATTTTATGGAGGGATCAGGGGCAACGACCTCGATTTTAATAATGATTTTCAGCAAGCCAGAAAGGATTGGTTCAGGTCATCAATTGGGGAACTTACCGGGCAATTTGAATTTAATTTTTTTAAATATTCAACCATGGGCAAGCAGTGGGAATTTTCTCCTTACCTCGCTGCCGGAGTCGGGGCCATTTACCTGGCAACCACCACTGGCAATGGGAATACCGGTACATCTATTTCTTCTTCTTCCTTTCAACCGGTATTGCCTTTTTCGGTTGGCTTCAAGATTAACATTTATAAAAATTTGGGATTGGAAGCCGAATATGGTTTTCGTAAAACTTTTTATGATAACTTTGACGGCGTTAAAAATAAGGATTTTGCGAAGTCAACTGCAATCCATAATAATGACTGGTACACATTTACAGGATTAGCATTGACCTGGAAGATATACAGCAAACTTGCCGGTTGTCCGGCTTTCAGCGACGTTGATTCCAAACGAAAAAGGTAGTTATGCCATTACGCGAACAGATTAACATTGAGAAGTTGCCATCGCATGTGGCAATAATTATGGATGGAAACGGGAGATGGGCTCGGCAAAGGGGCCTCGACAGGGTATTTGGCCATCAGCAAGGCGTGGTTGCATTACGTGAGATTATTGAAACTGCTGCTGAAATTGGAATAAAATATCTGACGCTCTATGCGTTTTCGACTGAGAATTGGGGCAGACCCGATGAGGAGGTGAACGCTCTGATGAGCATAATGATTCAATCGCTTAATAAAGAAACTGACACTCTTCTCAAGAATAACATCAGGCTGAATACCATTGGCGATGTCGAACGACTTGCAGAAGATGTGAGGGCAAGGCTTTTTGAAACACTAAGGGTCACCTCCGGCTGTACCGGACTTACTCTTGTTGTTGCACTTAGTTATAGTTCCCGATGGGAAATTCTGGAAGCAGCCAGGAAATTGGCGAAAGAGGTTTCTAATGGAACCCTTAGCCCTGAAAATATAAATGATGAAAAATTTGAAAAGTACCTTACTACATATGGGATCCCTGATCCTGAATTAATGATCAGGACAAGCGGAGAACTTAGAATCAGCAATTTTTTGCTTTGGCAGCTGGCCTATGCAGAATTGTACTTTACAGAAATACTTTGGCCTGATTTTGGCAGGGATGAGTTCTATAAGGCTATAATCGATTACCAGAAACGAGAGAGAAGATTTGGAAAAACAAGTGAACAGATATTGGATAAATGTTGAAATAATGGGTGTTAAAAAAATTAGAAGTTTTTTTGTCGTTTTGTTCCTGACTCTTGTCAGTCATTCTGTTTATTCGCAGGAGAAACAGGAAATTGTTGATTTCTTATCGCCGGAAGATTATGTTATTGGAGGTGTGACTGTTACCGGCGTCAGGTTTCTCGATCCCAATGCTCTTCTTGGCATATCGGGACTTAGGTTGGGTCAACAGGTATCAATTCCGGGAGATGCAATTACTACTGCTGCACAAAAACTATGGCAGCAGGGACTATTTTCAGATGTTAGAATTACTGTTCAGAAAACTGTTTCTGATACCGTTTTTCTTGATATTCTGCTTCAGGAACGGCCAAGAATATCCTCAGTAAAATATAATGGTATTAAGAATTCCGAATTGCAGGATCTTGTAGAAAAACTTAATCTCCCTGTAGGATCTCAGGTCACAGCATATTTGCTTAACACAGCTAAAAAAATTCTTGTCGACCACTTTGTCGAAAAAGGTTACCTGAATACAACTGTCGAGTTTGTTCAGAAAGATGATCCCGATCAGCCTAATAATGTTGTCCTTTCGGTCAATGTAGATAAAAAAGAAAAGGTTAAAATCGGAGAGATAACCTTTAACGGGAATGAATTCTTTGCGGATAGTAAGCTCCGCAGGCAGTTAAAGGGGACCAAGAAAAAGAATCTTAACTTTTTCAGGGTGTCTAAATACATAAGCGGGAAATTTTCCGACGACAAGGAAAAACTTATGAAATTTTATAACGACAACGGATTCAGGGACTTCACAATAGTTTCAGATTCCCTTTATAAGATTTCTGACAACAGGGTTGGACTGAACATAAAGATTGATGAGGGGAAGCAATATTTTCTCAGGAGCATTGACTGGGTAGGAAACAGCGTTTACAAGAAGGAAGACCTCACCAAGGTTTTCAATGTTGAAAAGGGATCTATTTATAATCAGTCCCTTATAGCTGACAGATTGAATGGCTCATCAGGAGCCTCAGATGCTGTAAGTTCACTCTACCAGGATTACGGTTACCTTTTTTCACGTCTAACACCTGTTGAGAAAAAAATCGATCACGACTCAATAGACCTTGAAATAAGAATATATGAAGGCGATCAGGCCTACCTTAATAACGTTCTGATCGAAGGAAATACCAGGACAAATGAACATGTTGCACGCCGGGAACTTTACACCCTTCCGGGCGAGCTTTTCTCCAAAGACAAGATAATGCGATCCATTCGTCAGTTAGGCGTTCTTGGTCATTTCGATCCTGAAAAAATAAATCCGACACCAATACCTGATGTTGCCAGCGGTACGGTAGACCTGCTTTACAAACTTGAAGAAAAGGCAAATGATCAGTTTGAAATTTCCGGAGGATGGGGAGCAGGTATGTTGGTAGGTACCGTAGGTGTTCGTTTCAATAACGTATCTGTCAGGAATTTCTTTAAACCCAGTGAATGGAGACCCTATCCATCAGGCGATGGACAGTCGGTAAGCATCAGGGCGCAATCGAACGGAAGAATCTACCAGTCTTATAACTTATCCTTCAGTGAGCCATGGCTTGGCGGAAAGAATCCCAACTCGCTTTCAGTATCTGTTTTCCGGTCGGTTATGACTAACGGAAAGAAAAAAGGAGAAGATGGCCGGCAGGCAATGATTATCGACGGAGCTTCTGTTGGATTGGGAAAAAGACTTGAATGGCCCGATGACTTCTTCTCAATATATGGTGAGTTGAGCTACGAACGTTACAGTCTTAATAATTATACTGTTTATAAATTCCTGTTCGATAACGGCGAATCAAACCTGTTGAGTTTCACAGCAAAACTTACCCGTTTCTCAACAAGTCCAAACCTGATCTACCCCCGTAGCGGATCATCATTTACCCTTTCGGTACAGGCTACCCCGCCTTTCTCACTTATTTCAGGTAAAAATATGATTGGTGTTTCCGACCAGGTGAAATATAACTGGATTGAATTCCATAAATGGACATTTAAAGCAGATTATTATTATCCAATTACTGAAAATACGAAACTGGTTCTTAATACCCGTTTTGCATTCGGATATCTGGGTCACTATAATAAGGATATAGGTCCTTCACCATTTGAGAACTACTATCTTGGTGGCGATGGTATGACAGGATATAGTTTCTATGGCAGAGAGGTAATAGCTTTAAGAGGATACACGAACGGTTCGCTTACCCCGATTGATACAAAGACTGGGGCCTCAGCCGGTAACGTCTACTCGAAAATAACCTTTGAGTTAAGGTATCCTGTAACTCTTAACCCGCAGGCTACAATCTATGGTCTGGCATTTCTTGAAACAGGAAGGGCATGGTACGATTTGAAAGAGTATAACCCCTTCAAAATGAATCGTTCAGCCGGTATCGGAATCAGGGCTAACCTTCCAATGTTTGGTTTGCTCGGTGTTGACTGGGGTTATGGTTTTGATGAAGTTCCCAATCCGACTGCTTATCCCAATGCAAATAAATCCCAATTTCATTTTGTTATAGGTCAGCAATTTTAATTGATTAATATTAAAAAATTTAAGTCATGAAAAGAACAGCTGTTTTTATAGGTATTATACTTTTGGCAACGTCATTTGCCAGCGCCCAGAAATATGCATTCGTCGATTCTGAATATATTAAAAAGAATATTCCTGCATTCAACACTGCACAGGATCAGCTCGACAAGCTTTCAAAACAATGGGAGAAAGAGGTCTCCGACGGATACGCTGTTGTTGAACAGATGTACAAATCTTATCAAAACGAATCTGCACTGCTATCGGCCGATATGAAAACTAAACGTGAAGAGGCAATTGTTGAGAAGGAAAAATCGATGAAAGAACTCCAGAACAAGTATTTTGGCATGGAAGGTCAGCTTTTCAAGAAAAGGGAAGAGTTGGTTAAACCAATTCAGGATGAGATACTTAAAGCTATTAAGGAAATTGCAGTCGATGGTAGTTATGCAGTGATTTTTGATACCTCTGCCGGTGGTAATATCCTTTTTGCGAACCCGAAATTTGATATCAGTGATCAGGTTCTTGAAAAATTAGGTTATAAGAATTAATTAATTATTTTTGCATTTATTTTTAACAAAATTATTAAAATGAAAAGACTTATTGGAATAATTGCTCTTGCTATTATTGTCTCTCTCGCAGGGCTGAATGTGAAGGCTCAGGCACCGAAATTTGGTCATATTGACAGTGAAAAGCTTATACAGGCCATGCCCGAATTTGATTCGGCAACTGTTAAACTTGAAAAGTATCGTAAGGAATTGTTGAATGCTCTTGAACTTATGACTGTTGAATTCAACAACAAGAATGCAGCATACGAGAAAGAAAGTAAAAATTACACTGATATTGTTAAACAGACAAAAGAGCAGGAGCTTGTAGATATGAACAAGAGGATAGGGGATTTCCAGACCGACGCACAGAACAAAATGCAGCAGAAGCAGGTAGAGTTGTTTCAGCCGGTTTATGCAAAGGTTGACAAGGCAATTAAGGATGTTGGAAAGGAAAACTCATTCTTCTATGTATTCGATGTATCGAAGGGAACTCTGCTTTATTTTGATGAAACCAAAAGTACCAATATTATGCCTCTTGCCAAGGCCAAATTGGGTATAAAGTAATTAGTTTATCTGTTACCGGTGACCATTCCAGACCGGAATGGTCATTTTTTTTTAAATCTATATCTGAAGTGAAACAGCAGCCAATAGGAATCTTTGATTCAGGAGTCGGTGGACTAACAGTAGCCCATGCTATTAAACAAATTCTCCCCGGCGAAAGCCTTATTTATTTCGGCGATACAGCACATCTGCCTTATGGCGACAAATCGGCAGAGGCAATCAGATATTATTCCCAACGCATTACAAAGTTCCTTCTCGAACACGATTCGAAAGTTGTTCTTGTGGCATGTAACTCCGCATCAGCATCGGCATTCGATTACCTGAAAGAAGAATTCAGCGATAAAACAATTCTCATCGACGTAATCGATCCTGTTGTTGATTTCATAGCCACTAAAAACTTCAGGAAAATAGGAATAATTGGAACCAAGAGAACAATAAGTTCGGGTACATACGAACGTAAGATCGCTGAAAAAGCTCCTCATTCCTCAGTTGTATCTATGGCAACACCACTGCTTGTTCCCATGATCGAGGAGGGATTTATTTTCGACGATATAAGCAATGCCATTCTGCGAAGCTATCTTTCAAATGAAACCCTTGCAGGAATTGAAGCACTGATATTGGCTTGTACCCATTATCCGATAATTAAAAATCAGATCAGTAAAATATTTAATTTCAATATCGAAGTACTCGATTCATCCAGGGTTGTTGCCATTATCCTCCGCGACCTCCTGGAAAAGAGAAACCTTCTGAACGATTCGGGTCAGGTAAATGACAGGTTTTTTATCTCCGATTATACACCCTATTTCGGGAAAATAGCAAAAATGTTTTTTGAAGGTGAGATAAATCTGCAAAAGGCAGATATATGGAGTTAACCTATCTCGGGAAACCAAATTATAGAACTCTCCGGAAGTAATCATCTTCTTATTTCGGATAAATTGGCCGACAATTTTATTTGTCTTTGAATTACCTGATACTTATCATTTTTATTAAGGATAAAGCAGGCAAATTTTATTCAGTTTTTCTTATGGCAGCTTTAAACATTTACTTATGTAAAATGTTCATTTGTAAAAACTGCTCAATATCATATTGTGAAACTTATTTTAAAGGTTTTTAAATAGTTAAAAAGTTAAATTTGTGTATTATCATTGGGCTGTTTCTTAAATTTTGTTTTTTCCAGCTAAATTCAGAGCTATTATGATTAAAAAATCAGAAATTATCGAGAGAGAAGAAGTTGTTATCCGCTTCTCAGGCGATTCAGGTGATGGGATGCAACTTACAGGAACATTGTTTTCCGATACTGCAGCACAGCTTGGTAATGACTTGTCAACTTTTCCGGATTATCCGGCAGAAATCAGGGCTCCCCAGGGTTCTGTTGGAGGAGTTTCAGGATTCCAGGTACATATGGGCCATTCCGAGATAAACATGCCGGGTGACTTTTCAGATGTGTTGGTAGCAATGAACCCTGCGGCTATAAAAGCAAACATAAGGTGGGTTAAGGAGGGTGGAACAATAATCTATGACAAGGACAACTTCACGGATAAAAATATTGAAAAGGCAGGTTATGAAAAAGATCCCATCGCTGAAGAAAAACTTGATGGCCTGAATATTATCGATGCCCCAATATCATCGATGGTAAAGGAGGCTCTTAAGGATATGGGATTGGATCCCAAATCGGTCATTAAGACAAAAAACATGTTTGCGCTTGGGATGGTATTCTGGCTTTTTGACCGCAAACTTGATTTCACCGAAAAATATATCGATAAGAAATTTTCGAGCAAACCTGAAATAGCCAATGCTAATAAAATCGTTCTGAGAGCTGGATATTATTATGCCGAGACCATTGAGGCACTTCGCCCGGTATTCCGCATCCTGCCCGCTCCGATTTCAAAAGGCACCTATAGAAATATTTCAGGAAATGCTGCAACTGCCTGGGGATTAATGGCTGCCGCTGAGAAGGCAGGACTTAATATCTTCATTGGTTCATACCCGATAACTCCTGCTACGGGT
The DNA here is from genome assembly GCA_903865465.1 of uncultured Bacteroidota bacterium. Taxonomy (GTDB): domain Bacteria; phylum Bacteroidota; class Bacteroidia; order Bacteroidales; family VadinHA17; genus LD21. The sequence continues at coordinate 8,573 of CAIPJU010000990.1, read as the reverse complement.
ATTCTTGAAGAATTTGCTGCTCACAAAGAACTGGGTACTATCAGTGTTCAGGCTGAAGATGAAATCGCAGGGATCTGCACTGCCCTCGGAGCCAGCTTCGCAGGAAAACTTGCAGTTACATCCACTTCGGGACCGGGACTTGCTTTAAAATCTGAAGCTATCGGACTGGCAGTTATGACAGAACTTCCGATAGTAATTATTGATGTTCAGAGAGGCGGTCCTTCCACTGGTCTCCCTACAAAGACGGAACAGGCCGATCTGATGCAGGCTCTGTACGGCCGAAATGGCGAGTGTCCAGTGGTTGTTCTTGCAGCCAGCACACCATCCGACTGTTTCGATTATGCTTATGAGGCAGCAAGGATAGCTCTCGAGCACATGACACCAGTAATTCTTCTTACAGATTCCTATCTCGCTAATGGAACAGAACCATGGAGGATTCCTTCGATGAAGGATCTTAAAGAGATAAAGCCAAGATTTGCCGATTTAAAGGAAATCCCTTTTTTGCCTTATAAACGCGATGATGAAAAGCTTGCCAGGGAATGGGCATTTCCAGGGATGCCGGGACTGGAACACCGTATCGGTGGGCTTGAAAAAACTGCAAAAGGAACGGTTTCTTATGTTCCTGAGAACCATGAGAATATGATTAATATCAGAGCTGAAAAGGTAGAAAGGGTTGCAAACTACATTCCTGATCTTCCTGTTATTGGGGATAAGTCAGGCGACCTTCTGGTTGTTGGCTGGGGAGGCTCTTATGGTTATCTGCTTACTGCTGTGCGCGAATTAAACCTGGAAGGATACAATGTAAGCCTTGCTAATTTTAACTATATAAATCCCTTCCCTAAAAATGTGAGGGAGGTATTTCAAAGCTTCAAAAAAATACTCGTCTGTGAGCTTAATATGGGTCAGTTTGCTGACTTCCTTAGAATAAAATATCAGGAATTTTCCTATGAACAACTAAATAAGGTTCAGGGACTTCCTTTTACATTGGCAGAAATAAAGGATAAATGCATTAATTTACTGGAGGACAAATAACATGGAAGATATTATTGCAACAAAATATACTGCACGCGATTTTAAAAGCGACCAGGAAGTCAGATGGTGCCCTGGCTGCGGAGATCATGCCGTGCTGAATGCAGTTCAGAGAGCACTTGCCGAACTTGGTATCCCAAAGGAAAAGTTTGCCTTCATATCGGGCATAGGATGCTCTTCGAGGTTCCCGTATTATATGGATACCTATGGTTTTCACAGCATTCATGGCAGGGCATCGGCAATTGCTACCGGTGTTAAAACTGCTAATCCCGATTTGTCTGTATGGCAGATAACTGGTGACGGCGATGCCCTTGCAATTGGAGGGAACCATTTCATTCATGCTATCCGGAGGAACATTGATATCAATATTCTATTGTTCAATAATCAGATTTATGGCCTTACCAAAGGACAGTATTCTCCTACCTCCGGTAAAGGACTTGTGACAAAAACATCCCCCTTTGGCACTGTCGAGGAACCTTTCTCTGTTGGTGAACTGGTTATAGGTGCCAGAGGCAGATTTTTTGCCCGTACCGTAGATGCTAACCTGGCTCTTTCAACTCAGATTTATATTGAAGCGGCAAAACACAAGGGAACCTCTGTTGTTGAAGTTCTTCAAAACTGTGTTATTTTCAATGATGCAATTCATGATATTGTTACTGCCAAGGATGTAAGAGATGACAGGACCGTAATTCTTGAACACGGAAAACCAATGATATTCGGAAAATCGAAAGAGAAGGGACTCATTCTCGAGGGACTCAAGCTGAAGGTCGTAAATCTTGGGGAAAAGGGAATTACTGAAGCGAATCTTCTTGTTCACGATGCATATGAATCAAACCCGGGTATTCATTATATGCTGGCAAATATGGCATACCCTGAATATCCTGTTGCACTGGGAGTTATAAGATCGGTACCTGGTATCACTTACGAGACGGCAGTTGCTGAACAGATTGAAGCTGTAAAATCAAAATCGAAGGTTAAATGCATGGATGATCTGTTAATGGGTGGATCTACCTGGCTTGTCCAATAAAGCTGAAGTCCGGAATGTATCTATAACCGCAAAGTACTGTATTCAATTTCAGATAGTTGAAACTCTTGTAAATAATTAAGGTATTTTCAGACTTGCTAATGAATAGAGCTCTTTGCGGTTATTTTTTTTGTATTTTTAGAAAATGATCCGAAGAGCTGCTTTCTATGGATGATTCGAATGATATAAATCCTGAATTCAAAAGACTTCTGCATGATAAGCAGGAAAGAGTTAAGGAACTGGCATGCATTAATGAGACTACCGCAATTCTGAATCAGGGAAGGAGTATTGAAGAATCGCTCCAGCAGGTTGTTCTTATTCTCCCTGAAGCCTGGCAATATCCTGAATATACCTCTGCCAGAATCCATTTTAAGGGTCAATATTATGAATCGGCGGAATTTAAAATAACCAAATGGAGAATGGCCCAGGATTTCTCAACCATTGATGGAGAAAATGGCACCATTGAACTCTATTATAAAACTGAATTCAAGGCTGAGAACGAAGGGCCATTCCTTAAGGAAGAGCGCGATCTGATACTGAATATTTGCAGTCTTATTACAGGTTATATAAACAGCTTCAAAGCCAGGGATCTGATAAGGCAGGCGTTGATACCTGCAACATATGACGATGATATAGAAAATATCTCAAGCAGGAAACTGTTGCAGAAATTTCTCGATCGTAATAATGCTGAAAGGGATGTTTTTCACGATCTTATGCCCTTTGCCGTAAAGGAAATTCTTCTTATTGCAAATCTCTATGACGCCTACTCCATTGAAGGAGAAGGACGTTTTTCGGATCATATTCTGGGCGAATATTACCAGATGAGCCTGACATCCATTCCAAGAGTAACCGGAGTTTCGGGTGAGGAGGAGGCTTTCAGCCGGCTTAAGGCACGCCACTACGACATGATAATTATTATGATCGGTGTCGATAAGGAGAGTCCTGTGAACCTTTGCAGAAAGATAAAGGAGAAATATCCCTATATTCCTACTTTCCTGCTTCTGAATAGTCACCATGATGTCCATTTTGTAAAGAAACAGAAAACAATTGGTGTTCCATTCGATAATTATTTCGTCTGGACCGGCGAGTCAAAAGTCTTCTTTGCCATGGTCAAACTGCTTGAGGACAGGGTTAATGTGGAGAATGACACTAAGAAGGGGCTTACCAGGGTCATACTTATTGTCGAAGATTCGGCTGAATATTATTCCCGTTATCTTCCAATGCTATATACCCTGGTTATGGAGCAGACCAAGAGCCTTATTGAAGATGTGTCAACTGACGAATTGTATAAGGTTCTGAAACTCAGGGCAAGGCCTAAAATTCTTTTGGCTTCTGATTATGAAGATGCCATTCTCATTTTCAACAAATTCAAGGATAATCTTCTTTGTGTGATTTCCGATATGAGGTTTCCGAGGAACGGGAAATTGAATGAAACTGCCGGATATGATCTGATACAGCATATAAAAAATGAACTTCCGAATCTTCCTTCGGTACTTCAGTCATCAGATCCGGAGACCGCACGATATGCCCATATACTTAAATCGAACTTCATAAATAAAAACTCGGAGAGCCTTTTGCAGGACCTCAAATTATTCATTAATTATTACCTGGGTTTTGGTCATTTTGTGTACCGAGATACCGAAGGCCGTCAGATAGCAGTAGCAAAATCGATGAAGGAGTTTGAAGCTTACCTTCAGACGGTACCTGAAGATTCCCTGGTTTATCACGCTATGAAAAACCACTTCTCACTTTGGCTCACTGCAAGGGGCGAGGTGAAGATAGCACAGATGATAAATCCAATCAAAGTATCCGACTTCAATAGTCTTAAAGATCTCAGGGAGTTCCTGATAGGTGTCATCAGACGTCGCAGGAAGGAGATGCATAAAGGGAAGGTGGTTAATTTTGAAGAATCGGCAGTTATCGATGAAACAAATGTAGTCAGTTTCTCAGGAGGATCTCTTGGAGGAAAGGGAAGAGGTCTGGCATTTGTCAATACCCTGATATACAGCTTTGAACTTGGACGGCTTATTCCGGGAATCAAAATAAGGACCCCGATTACTGCTATTATTGGTACTGACGAATTTGACATGTTCATGGAGAGGAACCATCTCTGGGATATTGTGATGGAGGGTAGAGAATATTCCGAGCTCAAGAAAATATTCCTGCGGGGAAGCCTTAGTTATACCCTCGAGAAAGAGCTCAGGATTTTCACCAAGCTTATAACACGACCAATTGCCGTACGTTCGTCAAGCCTGTTTGAAGATTCAATGAGCCAGCCATTTTCAGGTATCTTCGGAACTTACCTTCTGCCAAATGTACATCCCGATCCCGAACAGAGGCTTAAACAACTATCCGATGCGATAAAGCTTGTTTTTGCATCGACATACTCGAAGAATTCCCGTACCTATTTCGGAGCTATCCATTACAAAATAGAACAGGAAAAAATGGCTGTCGTTATACAGGAGGTTGTTGGAAACAGGTTCGGTAATGCCTTTTATCCTCATGTCAGCGGTACTGCCCAATCTTTCAATTATTACCCTGTGGCACATATGAAACCACAGGATGGTTTTGCAGTGATAGCTGTAGGGCTCGGACAGTATGTGGTGGAAGGCGACCGGGCATACAGGTTTTCACCGGCCTATCCTTCGCTCGACATAATCTCTCAAAAAGATATGTTCAAAAACTCCCAGGTGCAGTTCTATGCCGTTGATATGTCAAAGAAAGAATTTAATCTGCTTGAGGGTGAAAATGCAGGACTTACTATACTGAATATCAGCGAGGCAGAAAAACATGGAACAATTAAACATTCAGCTTCGGTTCTTAATACCGATAACGATATTATTACTCCCGGTCTTGATTCCCCGGGACCAAGAGTAATCAATTTTGCCAACATCCTGAAATATGACTATGTCCCTCTGGCTTCGACCCTCAGGGTTGTTCTTGATGTTGTGACTGAAGCCTTTGGTACTCCGGTTGAGATTGAATTTGCTCTCGATCTTACAAAGGATGAAGAGGGGAAAGCTTCATTTTTCCTTTTGCAGATTAAGCCGCTGGTAGGCTCGGGTGCAGGGTATTCAATAGATCCTGATTCAATTCATAATGATGATCTGCTTCTTATTACAGAGAAGAGTATGGGCAATGGGGTAATAAATGATATCTGTGATCTGATATATGTGGAACCTGAAAAATTCAATAACCAGGTCACAAACGACATAGCAGCCGAAATCGATAAGATCAATGAAAAAATGCTTCTTGAAAACCGCCGGTATGTTCTGATCGGACCCGGAAGATGGGGAACAAAGGACCGTTTTCTTGGAATCCCGGTTGTATGGCCTCAGATTTCAAATGCAAAAGTAATTGTAGAAGTCAGCTTACCCGGTTTTCCGCTTGATGCCTCACTGGGCTCCCATTTTTTTCATAATGTAACCTCAATGAATGTAGGTTATTTATCAGTGAACCAGGAGAGAAATGACGGCACTATTTTCTGGGAAAAACTGGAAAAGCAGACTGTTGTTGAGAAAAGAAAGTACTTCAGGCACATCAGGTTCGATAAACCTCTCAATATCAGGATGGACGGGAAAAAAGGAATGGCAGTGATATCAATTACTAAATGACGTTTAGTCTATGAAAATTGACGAAAGTACCCTCGAACTCCAGAAATACGTTTTCTCTGATACCTCTTTTGACCTGCTTATGCAGAAACGGATCCACCGTGTTCTGATAATTTGCAGCAATTACGATAATTTCATGCTCGAAGAAGATGGAAGAATCGATGAGCAGATATTCAATGAATACGCCTCTCTTAACCTTCGGTATCCTCCTACCTTCGTACAGACCGATAACGCCGAAGATGCCTTCGTGATTCTCCAGGAGGGCAACATCGACCTTGTTATCTCGATGCTCAGTATCAAGGGAACGGATGTGTTCGCCCTTGCGAAAAGAATTAAAGCCCAGTTCGAAAATATCCCGATAGTTGTACTTACCTATTTCTCGAGGGAAGTTTCCCTGAGACTTGAGGGAGAGGATCTTAGCGGTATTGATTATGTATTTTGCTGGCTTGGAGACGCTTCTCTTATCCTGGCTATAATTAAGCTCATTGAAGATAAGATGAATGCATATTACGACATTGAAAATGTCGGAGTTCAGGCAATTATTCTTGTTGAAAATTCAATAAGGTATATTTCATCCTACCTGCCTAATATTTACAGGATAGTACTCTTGCAGTCGCTCGATTTCCAGCGTGAGGCTCTTAATGAACACCAAAAGATGATCAGGATGCGCGGAAGGCCGAAGATACTTCTTGCCAACAATTTCAATGATGCTCTCGATCTTTATAAAAAATATAAATACAATGTTCTGGGTGTCATTTCAGATATAAGCTATAAACGTGATAACGTCCCTGATGAAAATGCAGGAATAGAACTTTGCAGGGTGGTAATGGCCGATGATGACCAGGTTCCGTTCCTTCTGCAATCCTCCAGCACAAAGCACAGGAAAATTGCTGAGGAGATGGGGGCAGGATTTATCAACAAATATTCAAAATCACTCTCCCTGGAGTTAAGGAACTTTGTTATTCAAAACCTTGCATTCGGCCCCTTCGTCTTCAGGAATCCTGAAACACTTGAACCTATCGCAATTGCGACAGATCTACAGGGCCTTCAGCAAAAGCTTCTTACTATTCCCGATAATACCCTGGAATACCATGCAACCCGCAACCATTTTTCGAAATGGCTTAATGCCAGGGCTTTCTTTCCTGTTGCGCAGATGTTCAAGTATATCCGCAAGGAGGACTTCGACACCATGGAGGAGATGAGGAAGTTTCTTTACATTGCCATCTCCAGTTTCCGGCTTGGGAAGGGAAGAGGTGTAATAGCCAAATTTGATAAGACAAGCTTTGATGAGTACCAGATCTTCTCACGCATAGGTGATGGTTCTATTGGCGGAAAGGCCAGGGGACTGGCATTTATAAACAGAATTATCAAGAACAACAAGCTCTTTAATAAGTTTCCGGATGTTCTTATTACTATTCCAAGGACGGTGGTACTGAGCACTGATGTTTTTGATGAATTCATGGAACAGAATAACCTATATTCGGTTGCTCTTTCTGACCTTTCCGACGATGAGATACTGAACAGGTTTATAAATTCAGAATTACCCGGTCATGTTTACCAGGATTTTTATGCCTTCCTGGCTGTATCGAAGGATGTTCCTATAGCAGTCCGTTCCTCAAGCAAGCTCGAAGATTCCCATTATCAGCCATTTGCAGGAATCTATTCAACCTATATGATTCCCCGTATAGCCGATAATAAGCTTATGGTTAAGGTCTTATCTGATGCTATCAAAGAGGTTTATGCCTCGGTATATTACAAGGTCAGCAAAGCTTATATGAGCGCCACAGCCAATGTTATCGATGAGGAAAAGATGGGAATTGTCCTCCAGGAAGTTTGCGGTAATACTCATGACTCGGTTTACTATCCTACCATATCGGGTGTAGCACGTTCAATAAACTACTATCCAATTGGCTCGGAAAAAGCGGGAGACGGCATTGTTAATATTGCCTATGGCCTAGGCAAGCTGATAGTTGAAGGAGGCATGTCGCTGCGATTCTCACCTAAACACCCGAAGAAAATATTACAGTTGTCATCTCCTGAAACTGCCCTTCGGGATACACAAAAGGAATTCTACGCACTCGATCTGAATATCAAGAGTTTTGTTCCTTCTACTGACGATGGGGTAAATATCCTCAAAATCGATATGAAGGACATGGCAAATGAAGCCGCTGCGAAATTTATATTCTCAACCTACGACAGGAATAACAATATGCTGCGTGACGGGATTAGTTATCCCGGAAAACGTTTGGTTACCTTCGCAAATATTTTGCAGCACAAGACCTTTCCACTGGCTGAAATACTTTCAACCCTGCTTGAAATAGGACAACGCGAAATGAACAACCCTGTGGAAATAGAATTTGCAGTTAACCTGGAGACTCCACCTTGCTCGCCGAAAATATTCAGTTTCCTTCAAATACGTCCGATAGTTCATACCGAAGAGACCCATAATATTAATCTCGATAAAATAGAGAGAGAAAAAACTATATTAATTTCCGATTCAGCCCTCGGCAATGGCACCTTCAGGGGAATCAGCGATATTGTCTATGTAAAACCCGAATCGTTCAATGCTGCAAACAACAAAAGTGTTGCGATCGAAATTGAAAAAATAAATTCCTTTTTTGTAAAGCAGGGCAGGGGATATGTCCTGATAGGCCCGGGCCGTTGGGGATCAACAGATCCATGGCTGGGAATTCCTGTTAAATGGCCTCAGATCTCAGCGGCAAGAATTATTATTGAGTCAGGCTTAAAAAATTACAGGATTGATCCAAGCCAGGGAACCCATTTCTTTCAGAATCTGACCTCGTTTCGTGTAGGCTATTTTACAATTAACCCATATATAAATGAAGGTTTTTATGATGTGGAATTCCTCAACAGCTACCCTGCAGCTTATGAAGACAATTATTTAAGGC
>CAIPJU010000989.1 GCA_903865465.1 uncultured Bacteroidota bacterium | reverse complement strand
GATAACGCCTTTACTATTTGTAAGTGATGATATGGTAACATCTTCCCAATAGAACGATTTATCCTTCCTTCTGTTTTGGTATTCCCCCTTCCATATTCTTTTTTCAAACAAAGTTTTCCACATTAAATCAAAATCAGCTTCCGATATGTGTCCGGGGTTAAATATCCGGGCAGGTTTATCGATAACCTCAATGAGTGAATATTGGGTTAAGAAGGTAAACGCATTATTAACATATTCTATATTACCTTTCGCGTCGGTAATTATTATGGACGAAGGATTTTGCTCTACCGTCTGGGAAAGTATTCTCAGTTTATCCTCAATGCTCTTTTGTTCAGTAATATCAGTCAAAGCTCCTCTTATTCCGGTTACTAACCCAGCGTTTTTTATAACACAGGCAGAAGCCAGTATCGGAAATGATGAACCATCCTTCCGAATTGCATTGTATTCACTGGCTGTTTGCAACTCCCCTTCAACGAGATCTGAAAATCGATCCAAAGCTCTGGCGCGCTCGCTCTCAAGAATAAACTGAACCATATTAAACCCAGTAATTACCTCATCTTCTGAATAATTAAGCCATTCTTTCAAGGTCTTACTGGCAAAAGTTATTGTTCCCGACAGATCGGTTTCAAAGATTCCCACCGGTAATGAATTGGCAAGTTCGCGATATTTTTTTTCGCTGTTAATCAATTCACTTTCAGCCTTTTTTCGTTCTGTGATGTCTCTGAAAATACCGAATGTTCCTATAGTTTCACCTTGAATATCCGTTTGCGGAGTAGCCGTAATCAATATATGATGGGTTTCACCCGTGAGGGCAACAATCTCAATTTCATAGCTACTCTTCTCCATAAGAGCCCTTCGGGCCGATTGTTCCTTTATTTTAGCCACCTGGTGTAGGTCGAGGAAATCCAGTAAGCATCTATTCACCAAAGTGCCTGTAGGAACGCCAAACATTTGATCCGCTGCGGGATTGGCAAAGACAAAGATTTCATTCAAATCAACAGTTGCCACCCCTTCACCCTGATTTTCTATTAAAATGCGGTACTTCTCTTCACTGGTGAGGAGCGCATCTTCAATTTTTTTCCGGTCCGAAATATCCTGAATCACCCCGAAAATTATTCTCCTGGATGAATCATATTCTGCGATTGAATGAACGTCAATAATCTCATCTGTTCTTTGTTGCCTGATTTTAAATTCATAATCGTAAGGTTCACCGGAATTAACCAGGGCTAAAAGACCATTAGCGAGTAATTCCCTATACTCAGGCAGTGGAATCACCTTGATTTCGTCGAAATCCCAAGACTCACCTTCAATCCCGTATAACTTTTGGACCCCTTCAGAACCTGAAATCCAGCCTGTTTCCAGATCATACTCCCAATTCCCTGATTTTGAAACTGACGCTGCCCTAATTAGCCGTTCGTTAGTTTGTTTCAATAAAGCTTCGGCTTTTTTACTTTCAATATTTTCTGCAATAACCCTGTCGTTTTTGAGGCCAGACCTTTTTAATTCACGTATTATAG
>CAIPJU010000988.1 GCA_903865465.1 uncultured Bacteroidota bacterium | reverse complement strand
CCGATCTATACTTAAAATTATGTCGAAGATGGGTATCAGTACCCTCAGAAGTTACCGGTCATCACAGATATTTGAGGCAATAGGGATTCATTCTGAGGTTATTAACAAATACTTTGAAGGAACTGTCTCCAGGATTGGCGGAATAGGAATGGAAGAGATTGCTGAAGAGATCCTTATACCTCACCGGAAAGCGTTTACCATCGAGCAGCAGCCTGAAATTCTGACGGAAGGCGTCTATGCCTTCAGGAAGAATGGCGAGCATCACGCCTGGAATCCCGAGACAATCGCGCTTCTTCAGTGGAGCACCAGTACCGGAGATTATAGTAAATTTAAAGAATATAGCAAACTTGTAGACCGCGATACCCAGAGCCCGGGATTTATCAGAGGACTTCTGACATACAAAAAGAATCCAATCCCTCTCGACGAAGTTGAACCAGTCGAAAACATAATGAAACGATTCGTGACGGGAGCGATGTCATTTGGATCCATAAGCAAGGAAGCTCACGAAACAATGGCTATTGCCATGAACAGGATAGGCGGAAGAAGCAATACCGGCGAAGGAGGTGAAGATCCCGAGAGATTTAAACCCCTTGAAAACGGCGACAGTGTCAGAAGTGCAATTAAACAGGTAGCCAGCGGCCGTTTTGGAGTAACGACACATTACCTGGTAAATGCCGATGAAATTCAGATCAAGATAGCACAGGGTGCAAAACCGGGTGAAGGCGGACAGCTTCCTGGTCACAAGGTTGACAAGATAATCGCTAAAACCAGATATTCAATTCCCGGCATTACTCTTATCTCACCTCCGCCTCATCACGACATTTACTCAATTGAGGACCTGGCTCAGCTTATTTTTGACCTTAAGAATGTGAACCCAAGGGCTAACATTAGCGTAAAGCTAGTCGCCGAAAGCGGAGTCGGAACAATTGCAGCAGGAGTCACAAAGGCCGGGGCTGATCTTATTACTATCAGCGGTTACGAGGGAGGTACAGGTGCAAGTCCTTCATCTTCAATAAAACACTCCGGCTTACCTCTCGAATTGGGCTTGGTAGAGACTCAGCAAACACTTGTTATGAATAACCTTCGCAAGAAAGTGAAACTCCAGGCCGATGGTCAGCTTAAAAGTGGCCTTGATATAGTCCTGGCTGCTCTCATGGGGGCAGAGGAATTTGGTTTTGCTACCAGTGCTCTTATCGTTTTGGGCTGCGTTATGATGCGCAAATGCCATCTTAATACATGCCCTGTCGGTGTAGCCACTCAGAACGCCGAACTTAGAAAGCGATTTCACGGTAAAGCCGATTACCTCGTTAATTTCTTCAGGTTCCTTGCAGAAGAGGTTCGTGAAAACCTCGCTCAGCTTGGATTCCGGAGTATGGATGAAATAACAGGCAGGATAGACCTTCTGGAAAGAAACCCGGAGGTGGACCACTGGAAGATAAAAAACCTCGATCTGAGCGGATTACTTACACAGCCTGAAGAGGCAGCAGTAAATGCAATTCACTGTATTGATGTCCAGGATCATAAGATAGACAGTGTTCTTGATATTGAACTCATTAAGGAATCTGAAAAAGCTATCTCCGATAAAGAGCCTGTCGTTATAACAAGACAAATTCATAATACCGACAGGACAACAGGAGCGATGCTTTCAGGTAAAATTGCAACTCAATATGGAGCAGAAGGATTACCTGACGGTACCATCAAATGCAAATTTACCGGTTCGGCCGGACAGAGCTTTGGTGCATTTCTTGTTAGCGGTGTCGAGCTTCACCTTGAAGGTGATGCCAATGATTATCTTGGTAAAGGTCTGTCGGGTGGCAGGATTATAGTCGTTCCGCCCGAAGGATCACTGTTTGAGCCGGATAAAAATATTATTATCGGCAATACGGTTCTCTACGGAGCCACACGGGGTGAGATTTACATATGCGGCGTGGCGGGAGAGCGCTTCGGAGTCAGAAACAGTGGAGCTATTGCGGTGGTTGAAGGTGTTGGTAACCATTGCTGCGAGTACATGACAGGCGGTAAAGTTGTTGTGCTCGGTTCAACAGGAAGCAATTTTGCGGCAGGAATGAGCGGTGGGATTGCCTATGTCTTCAATGAAAACGGAGATTTCGACTACTATTGCAATATGGGAATGGTGGAACTATCACTCGTAGAAGACCTTGGCGACTTTAACGACCTTGTTGCAATATTAACCCGACACTACCACCTCACTGGCAGTAAAAAAGCAAAAATGATTCTCGATAATACGGATAAGTATCTGAATATGTTTATTAAGGTCATACCCTACGATTACAAAAAGGTTCTTCAGGAACAACAACTTGAAGAACTGAGGAAAAAAATCGCCGATGTTGAACTCGACCTTGAAATAAGTGCAAGCTGAAATAAGAAAAATATATATTGAATATTATGGCTGATATTACAGGATTTTTAAAAATAAAAAGAAAGGAAGCCGGTAACAGGCTGATTAACGAAAGAATCAGCGACTACAGCGAGGTTGAGCAGGTTCTCAATAGTGAGGACAGGATGCTTCAGGCCTCCAGATGTATGGACTGTGGTGTACCTTTCTGCCATTGGGGCTGCCCGGTCGACAACCTGATTCCTGAATGGAATGACCTTCTTTATAAAGGCGACTGGAAAGGCGCTTTCCAGAGGCTTGCTGCCACCAATAATTTTCCTGAATTTACGGGAAGGATCTGTCCGGCACCATGCGAACACTCATGTGTGCTTAACATAAACCAGGAACCTGTTACTATCAGGGAAAATGAAGTCGCCATCATTGAAAAGGCGTTTATTGAAGGTTACATAAAACCAGTGCCCCCAAATACCCGGACAGGGAAAAAAGTAGCAGTCATCGGAAGCGGTCCTGCCGGAATGGCTGCCGCTGACCTTCTGAATAAAACCGGCCATCTTGTAACCCTTTTCGAAAAAAATGAAAAGGCAGGCGGTCTTTTAAGATTTGGCATTCCCGACTTTAAACTTAATAAGTCCACTATCGATCGCAGGTTGAATATAATGATTAAGGAGGGCCTTACTGTTAAGACCGGGGTAACTGTTGGCGTCGATATCACTGCAAAGGAACTTACTGATCAGTTTGATGCCATCTGTGTTGCTATTGGCGCAACCCATCCGCGCGATCTGAAAGCTGATGGCAGAGAACTTGAGGGTATTCATTTTGCCATGGATTTCCTCTCCACCCAAAACAGGATTAATGCAGGTCATCTGCATATTGTACCGGATTCAATTTCAGCCGAGGGCAAGAATGTCCTTGTGATAGGAGGTGGTGATACAGGGTCGGACTGTGTAGGAACATCCACAAGACAAAGAGCTGAAAAGGTGACGCAGATTGAAATTCTGCCAAAGCCCCCTCTTACAAGAAAATCAGATAACCCCTGGCCATATTATGGGAAACTGCTTAAGACCTCCACTTCGCATGAAGAGGGTTGCGAAAGGCTTTGGAGCGTATCTGCCGTCAGGTTTATTGGCGATGGAAAGAAGGTGACAGGTGTGGAAATAGAAGATGTGGAATGGGTAAGTACCAATGGGAAATATACCATGGAGATAGTTCCCGGAACCAAAAGGAATATTAAGGCAGATCTGGTCCTGCTGGCAATGGGATTTGTTCACCCCGTAATTGAAGGGCTGATTTCCGAACTGTCACTTGACCTTGATAACAGGAACAATATTAAGGTCAACGGTAACCTTATGACCAGCATGAAGAAAGTATTTGCTGCCGGCGACTCAGTTAGTGGTGCAAGCCTGGTAGTCAGTGCTATAGCCTCAGGAAGAAGAGCTGCAAAAATGATAGACAAATTCCTGATGG
>CAIPJU010000987.1 GCA_903865465.1 uncultured Bacteroidota bacterium | reverse complement strand
TGCAGGAGCGGGGGATGGTAAAATATTCCAGTTCATTAAAGATAGGGTACTGTTAAATAAAAATATAGGGTTGGAGTTAATAGTCACGCATAATCACTTCGACCATATCGTTGGTCTCAAGAGCTTTGTGGGGACGCCACAGTTAAAAAAAGTCTACGTTCATAAAGAAGACAGCGAGGCGGTTAAAATGATGCTAGGCTCTGATGCCGGAAAGATTCAGCTTGTGTCTGATGGCGATAAGATAAATTTAGATGGTAAAGATTTTGATGTGATCGGCGTACCTGGTCATACATGGGGATCGATAGTTTTGAGGTATGGGAATACTTTATTTACCGGAGATGCAATTGGTTCTGGTGGCGTATGGCTATTCGGATCACCTTTGTCAATTGAAGAATACATTCAATCGGTTCAGTATCTGCTGGATAAAACAGGGAATATGAAACTTACGGTTTTACCAGGACATACAGGCGAAAATCGATCACCTGTCACAGATGAATACCTCAGGCAAATGCTGGCATGCGCCAAAGGATTGGTTGATGGTTCAATTACAGGCAACCCATTCTGCCGGACAATTGGCGGTATGCCAACCTTGGGTAACATCGCAACAGTTGGTCAGGCCTCGGTCATATATAACCTAAACAATGTACATAAGATCAAAGGTGCCTTGCGGAGTCTGAATATCAGTTCCGGAAATTTATCTCCAAGGTTTGCTCCATATACATCCTTTTACTCTGTCGCTGTTGATGCCAAACTGAGCAATATTACGATTACACCGGAAGTATTGTCAGAGAGTTACGAAAGTATGACTATAAACGGAGACAAAATTGCTTCCGGATCTGAGTATAAAGCAAGTTTGCCAAAGAGTGAGAACCTATTTTCAATAGTAGTAACTACATTTGATAAAACAACCCGAACTTATTGTCTAAAAATTATAAAAGGAAAATAGTAATCAAATACCCATAATTCTTCAATCATAAAACGATATGACAGTAAACTTCAGGCGAATCAAAGATTAAATGAGGCAATTCTGATGAATCGTAAAATAAATTATTATCATATTAAACATTTAACCCATTTATTTTGAGATTTAAAATTTCAACCAAAATGAAAAAAACACTATTATCTATCAGCTCAGTTCTTTTAATAAATTGTTTTCTTGTTGCCCAGGAATACAAATCGGTAACAGTAAAGGCGGGTACTCGTTTAAAGGACTACTTCACAATTTCTCAAAGATACCTTTACCCTGATTTCACCCAGGGAAAAGTCATATTCAATAATCGAATGACCGTTCCTTGCTTGTTCAATTTTAATTTAATATCGGGTGAAATGGAGTTTATCAAGTCAAAAGACACGTTGATTATTACAAGCAAAAAGGAAATCGATTTAATTGTCGTTGCCAGAGATACATTTTATTATCATGATGCTTACCTTCAACTAATTAGCAGCGGTCCTGTCTGTGTATATTTGAAGCGCAGTATTGCAGTCAAGAATATTCTTAAGCAAGGTGCGATGGGAACAATCAACAGAAGTGCCGCTTCAGAGTCCTACAACTTTGCGTTTAGCGGCCAACTCTCCATTGATTTAAAACCAGTTGATGACATGGTACTTCAAAGAACGGATGAGTATTTAATTTCTCGGCCAGGCAATGACTATATGCAATACAATAAAAAAAAATATCCTAAAGATGGTGCCAGG
>CAIPJU010000986.1 GCA_903865465.1 uncultured Bacteroidota bacterium | reverse complement strand
ATATCATTTTCACCTGTATGTTCATTCAATTCCATGAACACTGTATCATCAATAGGGAAATTTTTGTCAATCATCCTCAGGTACCTTCTGGCACTTCTGATATCTTCAACAACAAAATACCTTAGCTCCCTTGTCAGGCTTAATACTTTTTCGGGGATAACTTTAAGGAAGTCATCACCTCCGAGAGTCACAGGTATGAGATAGATCCTGCCTTTCACATTTTAATTATTGGTTTTTCAAATATAGCAAATTAAGCTTCAGAGGCTTTCCCTTAAAAATTTGATTTCCTGTTGCCTATTATTGAATTTTAATATAGGTTTGTCAGGTAAATTCTAAATTGTGAAAATTACTTTTCTCGGAACAGGAACATCACAAGGAGTACCCGTAATAGCTTGTGAATGTAATATATGCCTTTCGCATGATGAGCATGACAAGCGGCTCAGGACTTCACTCCTTATTGAAAAGGATGGGAAGAATCTGGTTATTGATGCAGGTCCCGATTTTCGCCAGCAGATGCTTCGGGAACATGTTACAAAGCTCGATTCGATAATACTTACCCATGAGCATAAAGATCATATTGCCGGAATGGATGATGTAAGGGCTTTCAATTATAAGAGCCAGGATGCAATAGATATTTATTCGGAGGAAAGGGTTCAGAAAGCAATCAGGAAGGAATACTCATATGTGTTTTCCGAATTTCAGTATCCGGGTATTCCCAAAATGCGTTTGAATAATATCCCGGAGCATAATTTCAATGTAAAAGGGGTAAATCTGATCCCAATAAGGGTTTTTCATTACCGTCTCCCTGTTTACGGTTTCAGGATAGGAAATTTTGCCTATATAACCGATGCTAATTATATCCCGGAGGAGAGCAAGGAAAAACTTTATGGCGTCAAGTATTTTGTAATTAACGCTCTCAGGAAAGAAAAACACATATCCCATTTTAGTCTACGCGAAGCTATCGACCTCATAAGGGAAATCTCTCCAAAAAAGGCCTACATTACTCATATAAGCCACCAGATGGGTCTGCATGAGGATGTTACACACGAATTGCCACCCGGAATTGCCCTGGCATGGGATGGATTAAGCTTTGACTGTGAATGATTTGTAAACAATCGATTTTATTTCCTGAATTGCTTGTTAAGCTTTTTCTGGTAACCTGAAGAAAAATAATATCTGTTTCTTCCAAGCATCGAGGCATCTACATAGGAGTTCTTTTTCCTCTTCTGATATACAGGATTCCTGCGGGCCGGGGCACAGGTATTTATCACTGTAAATATGAAAAGGATCAAAATAAACTTTAAAATTCTTGAAGGAGACAACATTATTTCCTGTCATTAATTTATTGTTAAAAATACAACAAATTTGGATAATTGTAAAGGTAAGCCTTGATGTTTAGTTTTATTCCGCAACAATTTATTAAATTGATCCGATGCTATAATTTGCATTTTTAAGACATAACATATTTTACATTATGAGAAATCGCCTGAAACAAAATATATTGCTTTGCCTGTCACTCCTGGGATGTTCATATTCACTACATTCACAGAGTATTAGCAATATTGGACTTACTGAAAAAAAAGGACTTACCGTTACATCACTGAAATTGTCCGACAGCAGCCAGATTACTTTTCCGTCAGAGAGGCCTCTTTATTCATTCCTTCTTGATGATAAACTATATAATTCAGGGGAAGCAGGCGCTTCAAAAACAGGCGATCAGCATTTACAGATATTTAGCGGCAATGTTAATGTTACTTACCTGAAACAGGCTTCTCCCTCCTCAGAAAATTCGGCTGAGATTACATTTGAGAACAGGGGCAACGATACGGTTTCTGTGAGTAATGTCATGCCCTTCGGAATAGATGATCATTCTGTATATATCACGGGGAAGGGGCCATGGGATCTGGCACGAGCATATTTATTCCGGCCCGGAGTGGCTCCGGTAAGGGTAATTCTTCCCGATAATGCCTGGGAACTCGGATATAATTCATTTGCTGCTTCGAAAGATATTTCAGTATGCGCTCTGGCGAGGCGTACCGGAAATACCGGAGCTATAAAAGGCAGATATGAGACCAGGCTGCCGCCTCAGGCTAAGGTCGTGTATACCATCTATACAGGCATCTTCAGGGGCGAATGGCAGAATGGACTCAGGACTATCTTCAGGGACCATTATCTTTATGATCTAAAGGATTTTGACAACTCACTTTTCAAAAGGGAAGATCTTGCCTGGATAAAAGAAAGTTATCTGATTATTCTTCAGATGGCCTGGGACAGGGAGTTCTTCGACAGGTTTACAGGTAAATATACTTTCAGCGATGTTCTGAAAAAAGGCAATGAACTTTTCGGAAAGGTCGATGTCTATGGAGTCTGGCCCACTTGGCCCCGGCTTGGCCTGGATGAAAGGAACCAATGGGATCTCTACCGTGATCTTCCGGGTGGGACAGGACAACTCAGGAACTTTGTCCGCCTGACACATCAGTCAGGTTCCAGATTCTTTATTGCCTATAATCCCTGGGATAATAGCACCAGGGAAGAAAATCACATGAAGGGAATGTCTGCTCTTATTTCCGAAACAGAAGCAGATGGTGTTGTCCTTGATACCAAAGGCAGTTCAAGCAGGGATTTGCAGTCAGCAGCTGATAGTGTAAGAAAGGGCGTTATTATGTACTCCGAAGGAATGGCTGTTACCAGGGATATGCCGGGTATTATCTCAGGCAGGGTTCATAATGCAATTTATCTCAGTCCCCAGCTTAATCTTAACAAGTTGATTAAACCGGATTTTTCAATATTCAGGGTTTGTGATGTGGGAGAGGATATTATTCATCGTGAGATTGCCATCTCATTCTTTAACGGGTATGGAACTGAACTCAATATGTTCCATCCGGGAGGAAGGGATGACCAGTACCGATCTGATCTCGATTTCCTTTCACATACTACCTTCATACTCAGGCAGAATAATGATGCTTTCCTTGATTTGGACTGGACTCCACTGATTGAAACCAGGTTTGACAGTGTTTATGTGAACAGGTGGAAATCAGGTTCCAAAACTGTATTCACAATTCTTAATATGAAGCCGGAAGGTATCAACGGGAGGCTATTCAGAGTTGATGCTCCAATAGGGAAACATTATGTCTCTCTCTGGCGCCATGAAAGCCTTTTGCCCGAAATCATAAACGGATCAGCTTATGTTAAGGTACAGACTGAAGGGTGGGATAAGACTTTTTCAGGAACCCGAAGGGAAGGATCAGTTGATTGTATCGCTGAACTTCCTGAACTTATTAAACCGGTAATAAAAGGAGATTCTATTAAAGTTAATCTTTCAGGAAGCGGAAAGCTCACTGTATGGAAGGGGGATCCCTCATATAATACTCTTTCCAAAGAATTAAATATAAAGAATGACACTCTCTTACGGCTAAAAGATCTGTTTGGATTTTATGAAGGTAAAATGGTACTTCAGTTAAGTGAGAACGGAAAACTTAAGGATGAGAGCATCGTAATGATCAAAGGGGGTAGGCCCTGGCTCATCAGCAAACGGCAAAAATCACCTTTTACCGACGATGTAAGAGGGGAGATGGTACTTGTTCCCGGTTCACAATTGACAATTGATCTCAAACCTGCAGATGATTTCATACCCTATCCTGATATTAACGGGACAAGTGTTAAAATAGATAGTTTCCTTATTGATAAATACCCGGTTACAAATGCCGAATATTATGAGTTTGTAACGACCTCAGGTTACAAACCTGCTGATACAACACGATATTTAAGAAATTGGCAATCCGGTATTTTTAAGCAGGGCCAGGATAAATATCCGGTCGTCTTTGTTAGTTATGAAGATATGTCGGCCTATGCCAGGTGGTCGGGGAAAAGGCTTCCGACGCAGGCAGAATGGCAGCTGGCGGCGCAGGGACCTGTGAAACGACTCTGGCCCTGGGGAGATGAATTTCATGGTACTTTATGCAACAACTCTTTTGGAAGGCCAACACCGGTCGATGCATTTTTAAAAGGTCTCAGCCCTAGCGGAGCAGCTGATATGGTTGGAAATGTCTGGCAAATGACAGCGGATCTCTATTTTGATGGAACATATTATTTTGCCGTCATCAGGGGAGGAAGTTACTATAAGCCTGAATCAAGCTGGTGGTACATACAGGGAGGCCCTCAGGAGCTCGACAAAACACAAATGATGCTTATGGTCTCACAGGGATATGACAGAAGCTCAACTGTAGGATTCAGATGCGTAAAGGATCTTGAGAACCGCAATAACAGGGATAAACACTAAGCTGAAAAAATCCCTGCACAAGGGCCGATATGGACTTTATGCAGGGATATATCAGGTAATTTGCCTGTCAGCTTTGAAATAGCAGCTGTTTGTCGAATTGAAAACTCTCTTCAGACCTTCAGCTTTTTCTCTATTTCAGTTATCTGGTTTCTGAAATGTTTATCTGTATCCATCAGATTATTAACCGTTTTACAGGCATGCAGAACAGTCGCGTGGTCCTTCCCGCCAATATGAGAACCTATACTGGCAAGTGAAGATTTGGTCAGGCTCTTCGAGAAATACATTGATACCTGCCTGGCCTGAACAATCTCTCTCTTCCGGGTTTTTCCCTGCATGAGATCAACCGGGATCTTATAATATTCGCAAACAATTTTCTGAATATATTCAATTGTAATTTCACGTCGGTCAGTGCTTACGAGCTTTTCGACCATCTGCCTTGCAAGGTCAAGAGTAATCTCTTTCCTGTTGAGAGTCGACTGCGCATAGAGAGAAATCAGCACGGCCTCGAGCTCTCTCTGATATTATTGGTGATATTGGCTGCGAGGTATTCGACAATTTCATCAGGTAATTCAATTCCATCGTTATATGCCTTCTTCTTAAGAATAGCCAGCCTTGTTTCGTAATCAGGTCTCTGAAGATCGGCCTGTAGACCCCATTTAAATCTCGAGAGAAGCCTTTGTTCCATTCCCTGCAGTTCAACAGGAGGCCTGTCGCAGGTTAGAATTAGCTGTTTTCCCGATTGGTGAAGATGGTTGAAGATATGGAAGAAGGTATCCTGAGTTTTCTCTTTTCCGGCAAATTCATGAACATCATCGAGTATGAGAACGTCAATCATCTGGTAAAAATGAAGAAAGTCATTCTTGTTATTGTTTCTTACCGACTCAACAAACTGAGTCTGAAACTTATTCGCATTAACATACAGAACTGTTTTGTCGGGATGCTTCTCTTTTACGAGTATCCCTATTGCCTGTGCAAGGTGAGTTTTACCCAGACCTGAGTCGCCATAGATCATAAGAGGATTGAAAGCTGTTCCTCCGGGGTCGTTTCCAACTGCCATCCCGGCTGAGCGGGCAAGCCTGTTACATTCACCCTCTACATAATTACTAAAATTGTAATCGGGATTCAGTTTCGGGTCGAAATGAATTTTTTTAATACCCGGGATTACAAATGGGTTCTTAATAGAGGGTTGAGTAGCCTCGAATGGGACCTGTACCGGTCTGTTATTCAGGTCAGTTTTATTTCTGGAAGGGTATTTAACAGTATAGGGCTTGCCATCGGAATATCTTGTATTCTCCATAACGACGTTGTATTCAAGCTTGGCGTCAGCGCCGATTTCACGTCTGAGTGTCTTCCTCAGGATATCAATATACTGCTCTTCGAGATACTCATAAAAGAATGGGCTTGGTACCTGGATCGTAAGAACATTGTTCTCGATTTTAAGAGGAACAATGGGCTCAAACCATGTCTTGTAGCTGATGGATGGAATAATATCCCT
>CAIPJU010000985.1 GCA_903865465.1 uncultured Bacteroidota bacterium | reverse complement strand
GTAGCCGAGCACACCACGTTAAATAACCGACAGAATTTTGTGATTCCGAATTCAGTGATTCAAACCTCACCGGGAGTTTATGTTCCAAATACCAATACCCTGGTTGCAGTTAGTGCCTGGACATTCTGGCAAAATTCAAGCTATCCGGCTGCAGAGAGAGCCTATACCACGAGCGCTGCCTTCTGGAAACTTCGGGAAGTAGCCCTGACTTATGATATCCCGGTTAAACGGATTTTTGGAACCAATATTATCCAAATGGCCCAGGTTGGTCTTGTCGGGAGAAATCTGCTGATGCTTCGTCCCAAAACGAACATTTGGACAGACCCTGAGTTTAACAACTCTACAGCTACAAGTAATGCTGTTGGTTATACTGATACTTATCAGACACCTCCAACCAGACTATTTGGGTTCAGTGTTAAATTAACTTTCTAAAATTTTAAAAAGAAATACGATGAATAAGAAAATATTAACCCTGTTACTTGCATTGGTACTTTTAGGAAGTTCCTGCACCAAATATTTGGGTGTAGACGAAGTGAACCCAAACAGCGCCTCTGCGGTCCCGCCAAAACTTCTTTTGCCGGCTGCCCTGAATAATCTGGTTTTGGTTATGGATAACCCCAGGTATTTTGATTTTTGCTACCTGTGGTACGGAGCGTGGTCAATCAGTTCGGGTTATGCCCAAGACCCTGTTTTCGTGCAATACTCGCTCTATAACACGAGTTTCCAGGCTTCCTGGTCAATACTTTACCCGATCGGTCAAAATCTTACCGTGATACAAAATGCAGCTACCGATCCCAATGATGGAGGATATAAGGCGATTGCAATGATCCTGAAAGCCTATATCATGCAGAACCTGGTTGACATCTGGGGTAATGTCCCTTACTCACAGGCATTCGGCGCAACTTCAGGAATCCTTAAACCCAAATACGACGATCAGCAAAAGATCTATGAGGATCTGGAATCTAAGCTTACCGCTGCAATCAAAATAATCCAGGGTTTAACCGTCAATGCCAATGCGATCCCTGCATTCAGCGATATCGTGTATGGAGGTGACATGTCTATGTGGGCCAAATTTGCCAATACGCTTAAACTCAGATTGTTGGTTCATCAGTCTGGAATGTCGGGACGCGCTTCCTATATCACCAGCTGCATTGATTCCACTGCCTCCGCAGGTTATCTGGGAGCAGGTGAGGGCGCAATGGTTAATCCCGGGTACAGCGCATCTACCAGTCTGCCTCCTTTCTATGGAGTTTTTTATTCTACATCCGGCACACAAAATGCTGATGCATATACCTACTTTTATGCAGGTAAAGATGCTGTTGATTTTTTGGTTGCTAATAGTGATCCACGCCTTTCTCACTATTTTAATGCACCAGCAGGCGGAGGTGCATTTGAGGGCAACTACATAGGTCAGGATGCAACTATTCATCCTGCTTTAGCTCCTAAGCTTACTGCAACTTTAGGGTATAGTGCAACCAACGGACAATACTATATGGTTGGATCGCCTTCTGAATCAGCTCCGCTGTTGACCGATTTTGAGAGTTTATTTATTCAGGCAGAAGCTGCCCAGAGAGGTTTCATCTCCGCTGATCCTGGCACACTTTATAATGCGGCAGTTACCCAGTCATTTGCCAGCATGAATCTGGCTTCAGCTGCGGCTGCTTACCTGTCCCAAAATAATGCGCAGGTGAACTATGCGAATTCACAAAACCCATTAACGCTGATTCTGACCCAAAAATGGGTCGCTATGAATGGTGTTGCCCCGATTGAGCTTTGGACGGACTGGAGAAGGACAGGTATCCCTGCCAACCTCCATTTTACCGAAAATGCCAACAAGGCGAACCCTACTCCTCCGGTACGTCTGTTATACCCGCAAACTGAAATTGTATCGAACAATGATAATGTAACTGCGGTAGGTACGATTAATGCCTTTACCTCGAAA
Source organism: uncultured Bacteroidota bacterium (assembly GCA_903865465.1). GTDB lineage: Bacteria > Bacteroidota > Bacteroidia > Bacteroidales > VadinHA17 > LD21. The sequence goes on along the minus strand of CAIPJU010000985.1, from coordinate 1,970 downwards.
ATTTTCTGGCAACCCTGATGATCTTCATTACAACTAAAAAATTAAAAAATATGAAAAATAAAATAACCTTGTTGGTATCGTTCCTTGCCGGAATACTGCTGCTTGCCTCCTGCCTTAAGGATAAAGTGGCCGACTACTGGCCCGATGGCGTGGCCGGAAAGATGTATGCAACCGTCCCGGCCTTTACCCTGAATACAATGGCGCTTGCACCTGTTGCAAGTGATCAGCCGTTTTCATTCCTGGTGAATATTGCGGTAGCCACTCCTCCCACGCAGGACATTACATTAACCCTAGCAGTTGATAACAATGCTGTGACTCAGTATAACACCCTTCACGGTACGAGTTATCTCCCTTACCCCAATGTCCAGGTGCTCTCCCCTACGGTCACCATTCCCAAAGGGACGCGCAACGATTCGATCCGGGCAAAAGTCTGGGGTGCAGATGCAGTGGATGCCTGCTCCAATTACATGACGGCTGTCACCATCACATCAGCCAAAATGGCTGACGGTACAGCTGTTCCCATTGCCAGCAACATGCAATCGTATTACCTCTCTTTGCCGGTTTCGAATCCTTATGCCGGGAATTACCAGTGCGTTGGCTATCGTCTGCATCCATCGTTAGGCGTTTTGCCTGTTAATCAGATAGAAGCAGCCACCACAGTTAACTGTTCAACAATCCAGTTCAATGGATTTGGTGATTATCCCTATTACATGGTTGTTCAACTTACCCAGAATGTCATAGTTGTAGCCGGTACGAATTGTTATAAAGTCAATGTTACAGTCGTTGACCCTGGTACCGGAGCACCCGTTGCATCAGGCCAGGGGCAGTTTGCTACCTTTACCGGTAGTGCTACTTCAACTCCAATACCTGCAACCAATGATGTTAATTATTATAACCCGGTCACAAAGACCTTTGTGTTAAATGCTTGGTACAATGCAGCGGCAAACCGTATTGCATATGAAGTTCTTACCCGGAAGTAATTATTTTCGATAATTTTTTATCAATAAAGAAAATTAAATATGAAAAGAAAATATATAATCTTGTTAATGTTGCCTGTTGTCCTGGTGATATTCGCCTTACAAAGTTGTAACCCAAAGACCAATGGTTACTACGTGGTATTCCATGCATTTACCCAGCCAACATTAGTTGCTCCGCTAGATGCCTCCGTGGACACTCTCCCCGCAGGGACAACAACTGTAGATCTGTCGTGGACTTCAGCGAATAAGGATGGTGATCCTGTCCTTAACAATGTCTATTTTGGTACTACAGCTCCTCCTAATAGTCAACCCTCGTCTAGTTATTATCAACCGTTGTACAAAGCGGGAAATACTGCTTTGAACCTTAAGGCAGTTCCAGTTCTTCCGGGTCTGACCTATTATTGGACAGTAACCATGATTGATTCTCATGGGGTATTGACTTATGGCCCGGTATGGAGTTTCACGATATTTGATGCTATTACTGTCTTTACAGGTGTTTATCTTGTTGATGAACCTGCAGAAGGGTGGACTTATGTAATAGACCTTAGCAAATTGACTGAAACAACGATACAGCTTGGTCCGGGAACGGGTCCGGTTGCAGCCTCCAACATGGCCGGATGGTGGGCCAGCTGGAAAGCTACCTTTACGCTGGATCTGATGGCAAACACCTATTCGATGCCACGAACTAATTTTGGCGGAGGTTACGAAGGGCAGGAATCCGGAACGATTGATCAGAAAACGGGTACATTGACAGGAACTTATACCGTTTGGTCTAATGGTGCCATTATTGAACAGGGTCCTCACACGTATACCAAACAATAGACATTAAAAGCAGCCTCATTAATGAGGCTTGATTCAGCATCAAAAGGAGACCGGTGAGCAATTTACCGGTCTCCTTTTTTTACTTCGGATAGTTTTAAGTGAATGGAGATTAACCCTTCCGTAGCCGGAGTTAATCCGCCGAAGGCGGATCATGTTATTGACCCCCAATTT
>CAIPJU010000984.1 GCA_903865465.1 uncultured Bacteroidota bacterium | reverse complement strand
TAATAATCAAATATTCAGCTCCTGTTTATTGTAAATCAGGTTTATGCGTTTTCAACATTAGCAATTATAGCTCCCCGCTTACAATATTTAAATTTCTATCATCAGTATCTTCAATTGAAGTAAAAGCAATTGCCTGTTTATGAACCTCAACGTCGATGGCTTCAGCTAGGTCTTTTATCCTTGGACTGTCAAAGAATATCCTCAGTCCGAGTTCAATATTAAACGTTGACTTAATTCTTGAAAAGACCGAGATAGCCATCAGCGAATTTCCGCCTACATCGAAGAAGTTGTCAGTCGAAATTATATCTCTGGTTTTCAACAAATCGCACCATATTCCTAGAAGACTTTTTTCTGTCTCCGTAAGTTCGGTTGTCTCCTTTCGTTCCTGGTTTACGAGCTCACTTATATCGTATTTCAGTGCTTTCCTGTCGGTCTTTCCGTTTATGGTTTTCGGGAAGCCATGCATCAGCTTAATTGCAGAGGGTACCATGTAGACAGGCAGTTTTGCACGGATATGAGTTACTATTGCCTTAGTGTCGAGGTTGAACTTCTCTGTAACATTCAGGAATGCAATCAGCGAATAATTACCCTCCTGTACCTTCACAGGTTTAATAACTGTTTCCACTACCTCATCAATTTCGGAGATTGTGGCTTCTATCTCATCTAATTCAACCCTGAATCCCCTGATCTTAATCTGGTTATCGGCTCTTCCCCTGAATTCAATATTTCCATCAGGAAGCCACCTGGCCAGATCACCTGATTTGTAAAGACGTTCTGCCGGTTTGTATGGATGTTCAATGAAACTTGTCCTGTTCAGGTCATCTCTTTTCAGATAGGCCTTCGAAAGTCCGTCTCCACCTACATAAAGCTCTCCCGGTACTCCTATTGGCTGGTAATTCAGGTTCCTGTCAAAAATGTAAACCGTTGAATTACTGATTGGCGACCCGATGGGTACGTTGAATTCATAATCTTTGTCAATCAAAAAGATAGTAGAGAAGGTCGTATTCTCACTTGGCCCGTAACAGTTAAGTACCTTCAGACCTGGATTATCCCTGCGCACTTTATTAATATGCTGAACTGACAATACATCTCCTCCGACCATAAGATATTTCAATCCACTGAAAATATCTGTCCTCACTTCGGCAATCTGGGTAAACAGCGCTGATGTCAAATGCAGAATAGTGATCTTATTATTAATAAGCTCCCTTCCCATAGCAGATGGATCAAGGATAGTCTCTTTATCAATGACATATACTGTACCGCCGTTGAGAAGAGGGCCCCATAATTCGAATGTTGTAACGTCAAACACGATAGCAGAAGTATATAGGAGCCTGTCATCAGATGTCAGCTCCATATAATCCGGATTTATTACTGTTCTGATAACGCTGTAATGCCTGATCAGGCTTCCCTTGGGTACTCCCGTTGAGCCTGAAGTATATATAATATAAGCAAGATCTTCCGAATCGTTTATTCTATCAATATCAGAACTATCGGGATGATATGAGGATGAAGAATTAAGATTTACCTTTTCAACTCCCTCAAGAGCCAGACCCATCAGATGGCTTTGTGTAAGAAGAAGCTTGCAGTCAGCATCCCCCAGAATAAAATTAATTCTCTGGATAGGATAATCAGGATCAATTGCCAGGTATGCCCCTCCTGCCTTAAGAATCGCCAGGATCCCGACAACCATTTCAAGTGATTTTTCAACAAGAATCCCCACCGGTGAATTGCGTGTGACCCCGGAATTTCTCAGCGTTCGTGCAAGGGAGTTGGCTCTGTCATTGAGCACTTTGTAACTTAATAATTCGTTTCTGAATGCAACAGCCGTTTTTTCCGGAAATGCTCTTGCCTGCTCCTCAAAAATCTGTACCACAGTCTTATGCCTGGGATATTCAATTTTTGTATCATTAAAGGTCTCTATCATCCTTATTTCGTCAGAGGAAATCATCGGAATTTGTCTGACCGGAATATCTGATTTCTCGAGCAGGTTATCAGCCAGGGTCAGAAAGTTATCTCTAAACCTGACTATGGTATCATCTTTTAAAATATCGGTATTGTATTCAATGACCCCTTCGATGATATCACCCTTTTCCCACATATAAAGGCTTATATCGAATATAGATCCTCCCTCGGCAGCCGGTATCTTCTCGCATTTAAGCCCCTCCATTTTCATCGGTTTGCTGAGGTTATTCTGCCATGTGAAAGCGACCTGAAATATCGGATTTGCATTTGATGACCGTTCTGGTTTTAAAATTTCCACAACCTTGTCGAATGCCAGATCCTGATGTGCAATTGCATTCATTGCTGTATCATTGGTCTTACGGATCAGCTCCCTGAAGGTCTCCTCTTTTTCGATCTTTATCCTGACAACAACAGTATTTACGAACATGCCAAAGATATTCTCGAGCTTAGAATGTGGCCGGTAGGCAACTGGGAGACCTATATTCAGATCATCCTCTCCTGAATACTTCTGCATCTGAAGCCCATATACGCTGAAAAGGGATGAAAAGAGAGAGGTTCCCTCGGCTTTGCTTAGAGCCCTGAACCCTTCGGACTGATTTGCAGAGAGACTGAAAGTAACGTGTCCTCCCCTGCCCGAAGGTCTCTCCTTCCTGGGAAAGTCATAAGGGAAATTCAATACTGGAGAATATCCATTCAGGTTTTCTTTCCAGAATTTCTTCAGGGACTCTTCTTCCCTGGCACTCTCGGGACTCATTTCCCATCTGGCATAATCATATTGCTGGAATTCAAGAGGTTCCAGACCAACTTCCTTCCCATTAACTAAACTATTATAAATGGAACTCAGATCATTTGAAAATATTCCCCACGACCAACCATCGAAGACTATATGATGTATGCTTGTATGGAAAATATATCCCTGTGGCGCCGTTTTGATAAGATATAGCCTGAACAAGGGACCATGTTCCAGGTTGAATACTGTTTTTGAGTCTCTCCTGGTAATCTCTTTCACCAACTCCTTCTGCCTGTCAACCGGTATTTCCGAGAAATCAGAATATTCTATTTGTAAAGGCTTTGGAATAATATCACAATAAGGCTCTCCGTCCAGCTCTTTTATTTCTGAATAAAGGGTATGATGCCTCATGAAGAGCAATTCAAGGCTCTTTCTGAATATACCGACATTAAGATCTCCTGCAAATTTACTTGTGAAGGGGATTATATACAGGGGAATATCTGGTTGAAGCTGGGTAAGTAGCCAAAGCCTTTTCTGGTTCATCGTGAGGGGAAGTCTGGTCATCGATGCTGAATGAACAAGAGAAATCGCTTTTTCACCATGGCCGGCCTGCCGGTCGATATAATTACCCATGGCGGTAATAGTCGGATTGCTTATGAATACCTTGAAGGTCATAACAAAACCGAGAGATTCTTTAATCCTGTTAAGTATCCTGACTGCAAGCAAGGAAGTTCCCCCCAAATCAAAGAAATTAGCGGATGAAGATATATTGCCAGTTTTAAGAACATCTGTCCATATCTCCTTAAGCTTTTTCTGCGTCAAAGTGAGAGTTTCATTAACTGAAGTACCTGAAGTCACTCTAAAGTCAACATCGAGCAATAGAGCTTTTTTATTGATCTTACCATTCGGCAGCCTGGGAAATCCAATCATGGGTTTAAAGAATGCAGGTACCATATAAACGGGTAACTGCCTGGAGAGGTAGGCGGAAATATCCTCTTTTGTCTGACTGAAACCCGGTTCTGTATTAAGGAAGGCAACGAGACGTTCATCATTATCATCAAATTTCTGGATCTTCACTACCGCCTCCTGAACCATCGGAAGCTTTGATAATAAATTCTCAATCTCTCCTGGTTCGATCCTGAAGCCCCTCAGTTTTATCTGGTTATCCATCCTGCCAAAGAGCTCAATCTCTCCGTTGGACAGGAATCTTCCGACATCGCCTGTTTTATATATTGTACCGGCCTCACCAAATCTGATAAATTTCTCAGTCGTAAGTTCCGGCCGTTTATTATATCCTTTGGTCACACCAAGACCTCCGATACAAACTTCACCTGTGACACCAACAGGAACTTCATTATTAGCCTTATCGAGAATATATATACTGGTGTTATCAAATGGTTTTCCGATGAGTATCGGGGGTTCAGGACTCGTAAGTTTGGTTCCAGTTGACCACACCGTGGTTTCAGTAGGTCCGTATAGGTCCCAAAATGACTCTGTTCGTGGCAACAATTCCCTGACTAAACCTGGCAGTATAGCTTCTCCTCCGCAAAATGCCTTAAGATTCCTTTTCCCTTTCCAGTTATTACCGAGAAGAAGATTCCATGTTGCAGGAGTCGCCTGTAGAATTGTTATATCATGCTTCTCCAGCAGATCGGAAAGCCTCTGGCCGTCAAATATATCATCGGTTTCAGCGACAATGAGGCTTGCTCCTGCCGAAAGAGGAAGGAAAACCTCAAGTACAGAAATATCGAATGAAAGAGTGGTTACCGCAAGAAGCCTGTCTTTATCGGTGATCCCGGGCTTTTTCATCACACTGCAGAGCATATTTACCACAGCTTCGTGATGCACTTTTACACCCTTTGGCTTTCCTGTAGAGCCAGAGGTGTAGATCATATATGCAAGTGACTGATTGCCTGTCCTCCTTTCAGGATTAACCATACTCTGTACTGAAATCTTTTCGCTATCACTGTCGGTCAGAACTATGGTAGTCTCGGGAAAATTCCGAAACCTATCCTTAAGCGAGCCCTGGGAAATAAGTACTTTAGCTCCTGAGTCCTCATACATATATGCAATCCTGTCATCGGGAAACATTGGGTCCATTGGCAGATAGCAACAACCGGCCTTCAGAATACCCAAAGCTGCAACTACCATTTCAGATGATCGTTCGAGACATATTCCCACAACATCACCACCAGCGACACCCAGCGATATAAGATAGCTGGCAAGCTGAGCTGATCGCAGATCAAGTTCCCGGTAACTAAGGCTCTTGTCTCCAGAAATTAGTGCAGTTTTATCGGGTACAAGAGCTGCCTGCTGCACAAACAACTCATGAACAAGGCTTTGCGGAACTAACACATCTGTCTTATTGAATTCCGCCAACATCTTCCTGTCATTCTCCGATATCGCGGAAACCTCTGAAACAGCAATTTCAGGGTTTTCAACAACAGAATTAACCAGATGCACGAAGTTATCCTTAAGCCTGACTATGGTTTCACGTTTCAGGATATCGATGTTATATTCTATTTCGCCCTCAAATCTTCCGTCATTTTCCCAAAGGTTAAATGTAATATCAAACGGAGAAATACCCTCATTTACCTTGAACCTTTCACCCTGTAGGCCAGGCATCTCCAGGGGCTTTGTTGAATAGTTCAGCCATTGAACTGCAACCTGGAAAATAGGATTTATATTGGCAAATCGTTCCGGATTTACCACCTCCACTATCTTTTCAAAAGGAAATTGCTGGTGTGAAATGGATTCAAGAAGAGCATCTTTGGCAGAGCTCATCAAATGTCTGACACTTTTCTTTTCATCAATCTTCAGACGTATAGGTATTGTATTCACGAACATACCAAAGATCTTCTCCATGCTGGTATTGTTCCTGTTTGCCACATGAGTGCCAATGCAGATATCATTCTCACCGGAATATTTACTGAATAAAATACCCATGAGAGAGAGAAGTGAAGCAAAAGGAGTGGCATGTTTTTCCCTGGCTATTTTCTTAAGTCTGGTAGTCACTTCGCTTGACAGGGTAATAAACTGTTTCTCCCCGAAACCAGATGAGATCTCTTTTCTCGGAAAATCATATGGGAAGTTAAGTTTGGGAGAGCAATCTCTCAGGTTCTCCTTCCAGAATTCTGCCGACCTACCCTCATCCTGCCTCTTACCCTCAATCATAAGATCCCTGGCATAGCCAAGGTAGAACTCTTTAACATCTTCAAATTCAGGTTCCTTATTCAATAATAATCCCTCATATATTTTTCTCAGGTCACTAACGAAAACTGAAAATGACCAGCCGTCAAATATCATATGATGAATTGTCCCGTGAAGGATATAACACGAGTCGCTCAGCTTAGTAAGGTATATTCTGAACAATGGACCCTTCTCCAGATCGAACTGCCTCCTGGTATCAAGGCCAATAAATGACCTTAACTTATCTTCATTAACCGATATAAAATCACCTGAGAAATCTTTCATTTCAACTTTTACAGGTGCCGGCTCAATGACACAATAAGGTTCTCCATCCCTCTCCCTGAAAGTTGAGAAAACAATGAAATGCCTGTGGAAAAGACGATTGATGGCTTCACTCATAACATCACTCTTCATCTCCCCGGTGAACTTGTACGCAAAGGGGATGTTATATGCCGGATTTGCCCCGTCGAGCTTTGAAACGATCCATATTCTTTTCTGGATATAAGAAAGAGGATAATTCAATAGATCAACCTTGGAATCAGACTCTTCACTTTTCGTCCCGGAAGGTTTTTCACCCCCTATGAAATCATTAAGCTTATTAACAGTCGAGTTGTCAAGGAACTCCTTAAGTGAAATTACGGAACCGGTGGCCTCCCTGATTCTTGCAAGAATCTGCAGGGCAAGAAGCGAATGTCCCCCGATCTCAAAGAAATCATCATCAACCCCTATCTGGTCGTTACCAAATAATGTTCTCCATATATTAAGAATCTGAACTGTGGTCTTTCCGTATTTAATAGTATTTTCATTATCAATGCCCGGTAATGATGCTTCAACATGTTGTGATTGTGATTCTGTTTCAGATGGCGCGGCTTCTTTTCCGGAGTGAAGCGACTTATCATAATCAATCCAGTGCCTCTTTCTGTTAAAGGGGTAGGAAGGCAACGAAATTTTCCGTGCCTCAGTTCCCTGCTGAAGAATCTCAAAGTTGATTTCCATCCCGGTATTGAATAAGTTACCGAGTACTGATATTACCTTGTGCCTTTCATCAAGGCCATCAGCTTTTCCTAAGGTTGATATTATGAGTTTTTTATTCGTGATATTGTTTGACTGGCGTGCGATGGAACTCAGATGAGTATTTGGGCCGACTTCAAGAAACAGCATCCCTGCAGTTTCTGACAGCTTCGAGACTCCATCCCTGAAACGTACAGTATTTCTGAGTTGTCTGGCCCAATATTCTTTTGATGTTGCCTGCTCATTGGTGATGAATGAACCGGTAAAGCATGAGATGAATGGAATCCGGGGGACCTTCAGCATGAATTGTCCGACATAAGCCGAAAATTCTGAAATGATGGGATCAAAGGCAGCAGAATGAAATGCATGAGAAGTATTAAGCGGGACGGAGGTAATACCATTGTTTCCGAGAAGTTCCTTAACCCTGTCCATATCTTCGGTCCTGAAAGAGATTGTACAGGACTCAGCTGCATTATCGGCAGCCAATTCAAATAAGGAGCCCGACAGGGCTTTTAGCTTTTCAGCCCCTGCCCTTACAGCCATCATACTTCCCGAAGGCATTTTCCGCATTAACTCTCCCCGTTTAATAACGATACGAAGTGCTGATGGCAGATCAAAAACCCCTGAAAGGCAAGCGGCAGTATATTCTCCGATACTGTGCCCTATTAAATAATCAGGTTTTATACCTAATTCAAGAAGAACTTTCGATAATGCGTATTCGATTATCAAGAGGGAAGGCTGGGTTATTTCTGTACTTGCAAGCTTCTTTTCAGATTCTGCAGGAGAATCTGTACTAAATAGAATTGCGCTCAGATCATTACCTGTTTCATTTCTGAAAATGGTAAAGCACTCATCGAGAATATTCCTGAAAATCTTATTATTGCTGTAGAGGTCAAGACCCATTTTAACATACTGGGCACCTTGACCAGGGAACATAAAAGTTGTTTTTGAGGGTGGAGCCTCTTTTTTTCCGTCGACGAAGATCCTGTTTCCGGAAGCTATTTCAACTGTATTGGATGCAACGACAAAGCTTCTGTATTTCATATGGTTCCTGCCATAGGCAAGAGTGTTGGCAACATCACGTATGTCAACATCGCTTTTGATTTTAAGGTAATCGGCCAGGTCGGTTTTTTGTCTCTTAAGCGACTCTTCCGATTTTGCTGAGATAACAATAAGTTCGGGCCACTTCAAGGGTGAGGCTACTGTTTTTTCAGCTACCGGAGGCTGTTCAACAATTACATGAGCGTTTGTACCCCCGATTCCGAAGGAGCTGACGCCCATGATCAGAGGCCGCTCATTATCCCATTTTTTCAACTTATTCTGAACATAAAACGGGGAATTCGCAAAGTCAATATGAGGATTCGGAGTTTTGAAGTGAAGTGTGGGAGGAAGCGTTTTATTATAGGCAGCCAGCGATGTCTTAATGAACGAAGCAACACCTGCAGCTGAATCGGTATGACCAATATTACTTTTTACCGAACCTAATCCGCAGAATCCTTTCTTTTCTGTTTTTGCCCTGAATGCTTTTGTTAAAGCTGCAACTTCGATCGGATCACCAAGCTGTGTGGCTGTTCCATGGGCTTCCACATAGGCTATCTCATCAGGCGAGACTTCAGCAAAAGCCTGAGCCATCATTATGACTTCAGCCTGGCCATCGATGCCGGGAGCTGTGTAGCTCACCTTATTATTGCCATCATTGTTTAGTCCCCATCCGCTTACAAGGGAATATATCCTGTCCCTGTCTCTCAGGGCATCCTCCATCCTTTTCAGAATAACCACGCCGACACCATTCCCGCCAACTGTACCCTTTGCCTCTGCATCGAAGGAACGACAATGGCCATCAGGTGAATAGATGGCACCTTCCTGGAAGAGATATCCTTTTTCCTGAGGTGCTGTAACTTTTACTCCGCCAGCAACACATATATCAGATTCATAACTATATAGACTCTGGCAGGCCTGGGCTATCGCAACAAGGGAGGTGGAACATGCCGTCTGAACATAAATTGCCGGACCGCGCAAATTAAACTGATAGGCTGTTTTTGTTGGAATGAAGGCTGCCTCATTTCCCAGGGTAAGCTGCAATGAGTCAGCAAATCCCGGGCGGAGGAAGTTCTCCATCTTTTCGGGATCCCTGAGTATGTTATAAAGCAGATATGAACTCATGTTCCCGCCTGCAAAAACGCCAATCGGACCTCCATAGGTAAAAGGATCACATCCGGCATTTTCAAAAGCATGCCATACTGTTTCGAACCAAAGTCTCTGCTGCGGATCTGTTTCGGCAGCCTCTTTTGGGGTCATCCCAAAAAAACCCGCATCGAATTTGTCGATGTCATTTAGTATACCCCTGACTTTTACGTAATTCGGATTATTCTTAAGTTTATCAAAATAGGGTTCAGATCCGTAAATCTGCTCATCAGTTAGTTGAGTGAGAGTCTCTTTACCTTCAATGAGATTAGACCAGTATTCTTCGAGATTATTGGCTCCAGGGAATCTGCAGGCCATCCCTATCACGGCAATCTTATTTGCAGAATTGTTCATCCTACTTAAATTTTATTAATACACATGAAAATATACTACCCTCTAAGCTTCCTGAAATTGATGTTCTTCCTGCTACTCATCCTGTCGTCGATTTTACTATTCTGAAGCTGAGACTTCTCCTCTTTATTGCCAGAAACATATTCACTTTGCGATTTTATTGTCGGATGCTCGAATATAATAAGAGCTTTAAGTTCAATATTGAATTCGGATGAGATAAAGTTTGCCAGCTTAATTGCCAGGAGGGAATTTCCACCCATGTCAAAAAAGTTGTCAGTTACACTGAAATTTGAAATTTTGAGCATCTCGCTCCATTTGCCGAAGAGTATCTTTTCAATTTCGTTTTCAGGCAGAAGGTTACTCTTTTGGGTGGAACTATCCAAATCAGACTCAGCAAATTTAAACTCCAGTCCTTTTCTGTTTATCTTACCATTCTGGAGGTAGGGAAATCCGTCGGAGACCTGGTAATATGATGGAATCATATAGGAATTAAGATCTTTTGACAGAATTGATGCAATCTCATCCTTTGAGGGTTTAAACCCTGGGTCGGCATTGAGGAAGGCAACGAGACGATCATCATTATCGCCGAATTTATGTACTTTTACAACAGCATCCCTTACCCCTGGAACGCCTGCAAGACGACTTTCAATCTCCCCAAGTTCAATCCTGTACCCCCTGAGTTTTACCTGGTTGTCGGTTCTTCCGAATAACTGGATATTACCATCGGGCAATAATCTTGCAACATCGCCTGTTTTATATATTATTCCCCAATGTCCAAACTGTATGAACTTTTCCGCATTAAGTTCAGGCCTGTTAAGATAACCTTTTGACACTCCCTCTCCACCTATTGCAAGTTCGCCAGAGACTCCAACAGGCAACAACATATTGTTTTTGTCTAAAATAAATACCTGATTGTTATCAAAAGGTTTTCCTATCGTAATCCTCCCTTCAGGATTCAAAATTCTTGTTCCGGTTGAACAGATGGTCGTTTCTGTAGGACCATAATAGTTATAAAGCTCACAGCATCGTGGAAGTAACTGTTCGACAAGATCATGTGTCATTGCTTCACCACCGCTTACAATTTTCAGGTCC
>CAIPJU010000983.1 GCA_903865465.1 uncultured Bacteroidota bacterium | reverse complement strand
CGCTAAAATCTCCGCTTCAAGTTTTTCGATGATGGCTTCTGATTCTTCGAGCCTTTTGCGAAGCTTTCGAAGAGATTTTTCAAACTCCTTTTTGTCAAGGTATTTTTGCTTGTTCGATGAAATACTTGATTCTGTCTGAAGTGTCCTTGCGGATTTCTCTTTTCTTTCAATCTCCTTCAGGTTCTCAATCTTTTTCTTCCTGAGGAAATCATAGATTCCACCGATGTTTTCTTTTATCTTGTTGTGCCTGAACTCAAAAACTTTACTGACGACGGTGTCGAGGAAATCCCTGTCGTGGGAAACCAGGATTATTGTGCCGTCGAATTTTATCAAAGCCTGCTTCAGAATATCCTTCGACCTCATATCGAGATGGTTTGTAGGTTCGTCGAGAACCAGCAGGTTGCAGGGCTCGAGTAGAAGCCGTACCAGGGCAAGTCGCGACCGCTCACCTCCCGACAGAACTTTCACCTTCTTTTCAACTTCGTCACCCCTGAAAAGGAAAGCGCCAAGCATATCGCGTATTTTGGTTCTGACATCTCCTTTGGCAATGTCATCAATGGTCTGAAAAACGGTTTTATTCTCATCCAGAAGTTCATCCTGATTCTGGGCAAAATAGCCGATTTTTACATTATGGCCAATCTTAAGAATTCCGGTATGGTCGAGCTGGCCTATTATTATTTTTGAAAGAGTTGTTTTTCCTTCGCCATTCCTTCCTACGAATGCAACTTTCTCACCGCGTGAAATTTTGATATCGATATTGTTCAGTACATTGAGCAAACCATAGCTTTTCGAAAGTCCTTCAGCTTCTACAACTACTGTTCCTGATCGGGGAGCAGGAGGGAACCTGAGGTTGATGGCACTTTTATCCTCTTCATCGACTTCGAGCCGGTCAATTTTGTCGAGCTGTTTTATTTTCGACTGAACCTGTACAGCCTTGGTTGCTTTATACCTGAACCGTTCGATGAATTTCTCGGTATCCTCAATCATCTTCTGCTGGTTCCTGAAAGAGGCAACCTGTTGTTCCCTTCGTTCCTCTCGCAGCACAAGATACTGCGACCATGATGCCTTATAGTCATAAATTTTCCCGAGTGAGATCTCGATAGTCCTCTTAGTTACATTGTCGAGGAAGGCACGGTCGTGAGAAACAAGAAGAACTGCACCAGGATAACCCGCAAGAAATGTTTCGAGCCATTGAATAGACTCAATATCGAGGTGGTTTGTAGGCTCGTCGAGCAGGAAGAGCGATGGTTTGCGAAGGAGAATCTTGGCAAGCTCAATCCTCATTCTCCAGCCTCCGCTCAACTCACTGGTGGACCTGTCGAAGTCTTTCCTTTCGAACCCGAGACCTGTCAGGGTTTGTTCGGCTTCAGCCATATAATTTGACCCGCCAAGTATCCGGTATCTCTCCTCAATAACGGTCATGTGGTCGCAAAGCCTGAGATATTCCGGTGATTCATAATCCTCCCTCCGTGCGATCTCACTGCTGCAAAATTCAATTTCCTCTGAAAGTCCAATTAATTCTGAAAAAGCAGTTACAGTCTCATTAAGGACAGTGGTTGTGTCGTCTACCTTGATCTGTTGAGGCAGATATCCGATTGTTACATCTTTCGACATGTCGATGAGGCCTGACGAAGGGCTTTGTAAGCCTGATATAATCTTCAGAAGAGTCGACTTACCGGCACCGTTTTTCCCGGCAAGGCCTATTCGGTCCTGATCATTTATCAGAAAAGATATACTTGTTAAAAGATCGAAACTCCCGAATGACACCGAAACATCCTGAACAGAAACCATAGAATAGAATAAAATGTGTGCAAATATATGAAAAGTATGTCAGTCGGGAAAAGTGAAGGAGAACCGTTTAGAAAGCTTATATTTGCAATCGAATATATGTCAGATCTGTAAAGTATGTTAAATGGTTTATACTCACAATTATGAAGATTAGAAAAATTAGTTTAAGGCTGTCAGCACTTATTATTCTCTTCCTTGCAATCTCTGTGTCGTGTACAAAGAAAAGTGAAGGACCGTCATATTCATATTTTGTTTCAAAAAATCTGGTCACTTCGGTTTCAAAGGATTATGTAAACGGACTGCTTGATAATGTTGCCGGAACTTATCCCGAAATTGCAAATCTTAAGCCTTTTGTATCAACTGGTATTTCTATTTACAAAGTTATTTACAAGACAAAAATCAACGGAAGTGAAATAAATGCATCAGGATTGGTATGTGCTCCTTCCACTCCAGGTAACTATCCTGTACTCTCTTTTCAGAATGGTACAAATACTTTGTATTCCCTGGCACCCACGAAGGATCCGCTTTATCCATTCTATCAGCTAGTTGAAGCAATTGCTTCTATGGGTTACGTTGTTGTGATGGCCGATTATCCTGGTTATGGTGAGTCGGAATCAATACCTCATCCTTATCTGGTAAAGGAACCAACGGTGAGATCGCTGGTAGATTTGTTATATTCGGTTAAGGAGATGGGCGGTTCGGAACTTCCGGGCATAACCATTTCAAATGTGTATTATTTAATGGGATATTCGCAGGGAGGCTGGGCTACCCTCGCATTGCATAAAGCTTTGGAACGTGATTATAGTAACGATTTCATCCTTGGTGGAAGCGT
>CAIPJU010000982.1 GCA_903865465.1 uncultured Bacteroidota bacterium | reverse complement strand
CTCTTTAATGGCGCTTGAATATTTTCGTGCTGCAGGATCCAAAGCCAGCCAGGCAAATAATCTTGATGAGGCTTTGAATCTTCTCAATAAGGCAGCAAAATATGGCGACGACAAGGATCTTTTCTACTTCTATGCCGATGTATACAATAAGCAGAAGAATTTCGACAATGGAGCAAGCTACGCTCAGAAAGGTCTCGATCTGGAAACAGGCGCTCCTGAAGCTAAAGCGAAATTCTACTTTCAGCTTGCTCTGGCCCAGGCTGGAAAAGGAGAGACTGCTGAGGCCTGTGAAACTTTTAAGAATGCTATGTTCGGTCAATTTGCCGAGCCCTCAAAAGCCCAGAGAACAATCCTGAAATGTAAATAGAACAATATTCAAAAGAAGGTGAGAATGAGTATGACCAGGTGAAAAAACCGAATCCTCCATTCTCCCCTTTTTATTGCTGTTGCAGTTTTCTACCAGTGCTGTCTGCCAACAATTACATTTATAAATAAGTAAAGCCAAAGCGATCCCAAAAAGAACCGCACCGGCTCACATAGATTAATTCAATAAGACAATACCGAAACAGCTCTTTCCCCTACTCCTGACCCGGCTTCTCCTTGTCTCTCTGTATCCGCTGTATTATCGCCCTGTTATTCTCCTCTGCAAGCAGATCCCTGCGAAGCGAATATTTCTCTCTGCGTTTAGCGGCAGCCTGTATATTTTCCTCTTTTAACTCAGGAAAATGTTCTGGTATTATTATTTCATGACTCATGGCGCAAAGGTACTCATTAACATAGCCTATATTACATTTACCTCAATATTAATTATCAGGATGATGCGTATCTCATTCTCTATTACCGCATATCATGAATCCCCCAAGTCCTGAATTTTGAAGATTAGTCCGTTAGAGGTCGGGAAATTACTCAACGGATATCCTATATTGATAATGATTCTATAACCTATGGCACACTCGATACTCAATTAATCAGGACTATTACACCCAGCCCCTGCCATCAATTGACAGGGCTGTTTCTTCCGGTTGCCTGAAGATATGGTGTAAGCTTCAGATAATATGAAGTACATGCGTCGGTATACTGATCGCGGCTCTGCTGCATCAGGGTCTGGGCCTCCAGCAGGTTTGTCAGCGAAACCGTACCTGCCTTGTAATAATCATTACTTATTCGCAGGTTTTCAGTTGCTGACTCTATCGATTTTTTTGGAACCTGAACCTGAAGAAATGATTCCACCAGCTGGTCCCACTTCGTCTCAATATCTACGGCCATCATCTCCTCCATATTCTTCTTCTGGTTTTCAGCCTTTTCCTGATTGTATTTTTCACGCCTGATTTCATGCGAACCGCCCCACCATGAGCTAAGAGGAATGGAAACTGTTGCGAATACCATTCCGATTTTTGCATCTTTGTCGAGCATATTATGGTAAAGATATCCTGCACCTGCCGCTACGACAGGCATATTTTTGCCAATAGCCATTTTATGCTGCAACGATGTTGCCTCAACACTCTTTTCAAGCAGTTTTGTCTCTGTTCTGCCTTTGATTCCTTCCTTGGTAGCAATAAAGTATTCATCCGGATTTTTAACATTACTAAAATCTGAAACAGTGATATCGAAACCCTCCTTCTCAAGCCCAGTGAGGTTGCAGATCAGAAGCTTGTAAACTTTGATTCCGTTTTCTGCCTTAATCCTTGAGCTCTCAATATTCTGTTGCTGAAGCTCTACACGAAGCAGGTCGTTTCGTGTGGTGACACCTGCTGCCACTGCAGCCCCTGCCGTTTTGTGAAGTTCCTCAAGTTGCCTGCCGACAACATCGAGAGTATTTAATTTTTCCTTAAGCGACACTATCTGCCAGAAATACTCCTCCGTTTTTGAAATAACTTCATTTTCGGATAGTGATATTTTAAGCCGGCTGACATCGACACCAACTTTTGCAAGCCTGTTTCCATTGATGATCTGGCCCCCTGTATACAAAGGTTGAACAGCCGATACCAAGCCAACTACTCCGTTGTTGATCTTTTTTATCGGGATGGAAGAGGGCAATCCCAGTGTTGCCGGGTCAAGGCCCATGTGGGCAAAGACTGCAGCAAAGGGTGTCAGGTCGACCTTTTCATCGATGAAATAATTATTGGCATCAAAGGCAGCTCCGTTCGCCGAAACCGATGGAAAATATTTCGTGAAGGCTTCTTTTCTTGTCTGATCGGCCATCTGAAAGTCAAGATTGCTGTTCTTAAGGTCATAGCTGTTTTTAATCGCCAGTTCAAGGCACTTTTGAAGCGTGTATGACTGTGCAGAAGCCATAACAGGCAGGAAGAGAAACATTATATATATTAATTTTTTCATTTTTTCTTTTCATTTAATTTCCAATAGAGTACGGGAAGAATTGTTATAGTCATCAGGAGGAGGAAGAGGCCGCCGGCGAATATTACAATGCCAACCGGGGCCCAGAAAGAGCTTCCTGCAAAAATCATTGGCACTACTCCTACTGATGCAGCAGCCGAGGTGAGGAAAATAGGGATCATCCTTCGCTTGCCGGCGTCGTAGGCTGCATCTTTAGCCGACCATCCATCCTCTACAAATCGTTGTTCTGCATGCTGGAACATCAGTATCAGGTTTCTGACTGTAATTCCAAACAAACCTATCAGACCCAGAACAGCCGTCAGACCCACCGTCATCCCGGAGATCCAAAGCCCGAATACTGCCCCGAACATAAAAAGCAAAAGGGTGAAGAGCGAAATAAAGGTAAGTTTGAATTTCCCGTAGGTAAACAGGAGGAAAAAGAAAATAATCATAAAGGCTGCTATGATGGCATAAAGAACCGGTAAGAGATTGTCCTTGTTATATTCCGGCTCCCCGCCAACCTGGTATTTCACCCCATAGGGAAGTGAAGGGCCTATCTCCTTAGCCAGAACATCCTGAAGTTGTGAAAGCAGCTTCGTAGGAACAACACCCCGCTTTGAATCAGCAGTGACGGTGATGGTACGCATCCCGTTACGGTGGATTATTTTGTTCTCACTCCAGCGCGGTGTCACAGTTGCAATCTGACGCAAGGGAACATTGACAGTCGGAATAAGAGTTGATACATAGATGTTTGAAAGGTCTTCGAGAGTTGTTTTACCTCCCCTTTCATCTGTCTTTAGAACAATAGGAACAGCCTCGTTATTCTCAGTAAGTGAGCCCATTGTAAATTTACCGGTAGCCAGCATCAGATTGGCAGCTGTAACCGAACGGGTAACTCCGAGCTGAGAGGCAGCCACGGGGTCGAGTTGAATGTCCATCACGGGGAGCTTATCGCCCCAGTCGCTCCGTACGTTTGTAAGCTCCGGTATTGCCCGCATCTTAGCCGATAATTTTTCGGCAGCATTTTTCAAATCCTCTGTATTATCACCATAAAACCGAAGTTCAAATGAAGGTACATGCTGAAAATCTATCTGCTTGAATTTTACATATGCTTCCGGGAAATAATGTGCATACTGATCGGTATACTGGTTCAGCATTGCCTCAGTCTCTTCAGGCGAAGCTGTATTTATAATAAACTGGGCATAGCTGTCCGAAGGCATCTTGGGAGCATATGAAATATGAAACCGAGGTGATGACATTCCCACAAATTGTGTAACCGACTTCACTCTTTTATCCTTCGAGAGAAGAATCCTGAGGGAATCAGCAACTTTGGCTGTCCTTGAAATTGGAGTTCCGTCGGGCATATATATTTCCACTGCAAACTGGTCCCTCTCGGCCATTGGCATCATACGGAATTTTACATGAGGGACAAGGATCAAAGCTGCCACAATCGACATTACCCCTGCCGATACAGTCAGCCAGGGGTGGCGGAAGTTCCAGTCGAGTAGCTTTACATAAGCTGCATGTACTTTTTCAGTCGCGCGCTTTTGTTCATGGTTCCCTGCTTCATCTTTTCGCGGCTTTATGATAGCCACTTCAAGAATTGGAATCACCATCACAGCCATGACAAGCGAAATCATCAGGTTGATAGTAATAGTGAAAGGGAAGAAATGGGTAAATTCGGCAAACTGGCCCTTGAAGAGGATCAGTATAGGAAAGAAGATCAGACAGATACATACAGTAGCCAGCATCATGGGCATGAAATACTTATGTGCACTGTCGGCGGCTGCATCCCAGGGCTTGCTTCCCGTCTGCAACAAATGAAGATAACCGTCGATTATTACTATTGAATTATCGACTATCATTCCTAGAACCACAACCAGGGCGGCAAATGTCACAGTGTTCAGTGGTATCCCGAAAAGATACATTATGCCAACCGAAATGAAGGTATTTAAAGGTATAACAATGGCTGCCACGAGTGCCGATCTGAAAGGGAACAGAAGCATCATAACAGCTATAATCACCAGAATTGCCATCCCGAGGTCACGCAGAAATGAAACAACTGAACCATTCACCACTTTTGCCTGGTCGGTGATTCGGCTTATGTTAACATCTACCGGAAGGTTATTCTTTCTATACTCATCAAGAACCTCTCCGACATCTTTCCCGAATTTCACAATGTTGAATCCCTCACGCATTTCAACAGAGAGAACAACAGACCTGTTGCCATTACAGGTAATGTAACTTTCATCTTCAGGGTACTCTCTTACCACTTTTGCAACATCTTTCACCCTGATAAGGTTACCTTCAGGATCGCTGTAAATAATCTGGTCTTCAACCTCCTTAACACTGCTGTAAACGGAGCCGAGATGTATGGGGATCTCAACATCGTTGTTTTTTATGCTGCCCCCGGGTGAAAGCGACTGCGAGAATACCTCAGCAAGAAGGAGCTTGTCGCTTATTCCGTACGAAGAGAGCTTATCGCGGTTAATATGTACAGTAATCTGTTCCTTCTGTCCGCCATACAGCCGGAGGTTTGAAACAGATTCAATACGACGAAGGCGATTCCGGAGTTCATCGGCATAATCGCCAAGCTCCTTGTAAGACCGGCTTTCAGATTCAATCGCAAGAAGCAGTGCAGAAGTATCACCAAAATCATCCTGGGCAACAAGGGCCACAACTCCTGTAGGAAGCTGCATTTTCAATGTGGTGAGACCGTGTTTGATTTTCGACCAGACTTCGTCTTTATCTTTTACATTGTCATTCAGTTCAACCATGGTATAGCAGATGCCATTCTGCGAAGTTGTCGTTGAGTAGCCTCGCTTTACCTCAGGATAGGTGAAGAGAAAATGTTCTATAGGTTCCGCAAGCTGCTTTTCAACCTCCTCGGAGGTTGCACCCGGGTAAACACCGACTATTATCCCCTGTCGTATTGTATATCCTGGAAATTCCTGTTTTGGCATTATAATAACGGCTACTACTCCAAAGATGACCATCAGCCCTACCAGAAGGAAGACGATTGAGTTATGCCTCATCGCCCATTCGATTATAGAGTATTTTCGTTTCATTTCACACTGATTTTATCGCCTTCACTGATTTTCTGATACCCTCTGGTAATGATGCTGTCGCCTGCCGTCAGGCCGCTCCTGATCTCAACCCCGTTTCCTCTTGCTTCACCCGTGGTGATAAAACTTCTTTTTACAAAGCCATCCTTTACAAGCCATACGAAACTTAGCCCGTTGGAAGCAGATCTGACTGCATCAATAGGAATAACTATGCACTGAGCCCTTTCCCCCAGACTTATTCCAACCTTACAAACCATCCCCGGGAGAAGCTCCTTATCAGGGTTTGAAATAGTAATATGAACAGGATATGTGTGTGAAACGGGATTTGCCAGAACACTTTTTTCAAGCTCTTTTCCTGAAAACTTCCTGTCTCCCACTGCCGATACCGCAATCGTCGATTCACAATTTGCTGCTATTAAGGCTATTTCGCTTTCAGGAACTGAAAACCTTACTTTCACCGAGCTGATGTCACAAATGGTAACTACCTGTTTCCCGACAATTGTATTTTCACCAGCTTCTGCATTCTTTCTCCCGACAATTCCGCTCATAGGTGAATAAAGAGAACAGTCTTCGAGGTTCTTATGTGCAATATTGAAAGCCGACTGGGCCTGCTGAAGTTTAGTTTCCATCTCAACCATCTGGATCTCGGGAAGGCTCCCGTTATCATGTATGGATTTAATCCTGGCGTAAGCATCCTTAGCCTGCTTCAGTGATGATTCTGCTGCATCATACATGTTTTTAGCCGATGTCGGATTGAGCCTGGCAACCAGCTGACCCCTGCTTACATGCTGCCCTTCGGTGACAAATATTCTTTCAATTGTACCAATCCCTGAAAAACTCAAGGCAACTGATGAGTTGTCTTCAACCACACCGACATAATTCAGGGTGTTCATCTGATCCGATTCCTTTATTGTTTCAGTTTTAACTCTTAAAGGCTGGTTCTCCTTTGCTGAGATGGTCCGCGATTGGCAGCTGCTCATGGATATAACCAGAACAAGCGCCATCGTGGTGAACAAACTGACTCTTTTTAAAAATTTCATCATTTTAGATTTTTAATTTTACTTGCCTGACTGACCTCCGCATTTACGAAAATCAACTTTTCATTCCTTTTTCGATCGGTATCAGACATGCGTTTTCGTTTTACAATTAATGTTAAGTTTTTGTGATGCAAAATTTGAATAAGATGAAAGATTTACCAAGTCCATATTAACTGCATAATTGTTCATTTAGTCGAATTATTAAGGATATTTCAATACCTTTATAATATTTTTTATTCATTTTGTCGAAAATGAGAGACTAAAAACAATGGAGGATACGGGAATAATAAGTTTTTCGCTCGAGTCGCTCGAGAAGATGAAGGTATTTACCGAACCAGGCGATCACTCTTTCCAGGGCTGTATTTTTGCCCACCGTGATTCAAATTCTGCAAGCCAGCTTGGGATCTTCAGGTATCCATGCCGTATAAATGCCTATATAGCAATACTTTGCACCAAAGGATCGGCCGACATCATATCAAACATGCGCAGGTTTAAGATCAGGAAATATACACTGTTTGTCAGCAGACCAAATGACATTATCCAACTTGAATCGTGGGATAACTGCGAATTTTATGTAATTGCCATGAACGACAACTTTGCCAGGAGGATGAGGATCGACAATAAAAAGGTGCTCTCGGTTTTCTTTGGAATTCAGAAGCGACCATGCATTGAGATAACAATGGAGGATGCGAAGAGCTTAGAGGATACCTTCCTCTTCCTGCTACGGGATATGCAACTCTTCAGCGAGAAAGATTTCTATAATGAAATAATAATGAATTATGTTAGCCTTGCCACCTACAAGGCATGCTCAATAATGTGCAAATACCAGGAGCCCGCATCGGATAATATGAATGGGGCAACCCGCCGCAACGAGGAGTATTATAACAAATTCATGGAACTGCTGAACCGGAATTTCAAACAGGAACACGCTATTGCATTCTATGCCTCACAAATATGCATAACTCCAAAGTACCTTACATCGCTTATTAAAAAAATGAGCGGCCGGTCAGCTAATCAGTGGATAAATGAATTTGTAGTTATGGAGTCAAAGCATCTTCTGAAGTACTCCGAAATGAGTATCCAGGAGATTTCCTATTATCTCAGCTTTCCTAATCAGTCTTTCTTTGCACAATATTTTAAAAGGCAAACAGGCATATCTCCAAGTGAATACCGGACAGAGTCGTGAGATATATTATTTCCTGATTTTGGTACTACCAACTTTCAGATAGCTTTATCAGATATTACCTGACTAAGATACATCAATGTGACCTTCAGCCTTGCCGTGCATAAGGAGGTCGACAGCATCGCGGAACGATCCGGCAGGAATCACCTTTCCTGAGTTTACAAAAAAGATCTCATCGGCGTTTTCTATTGTATTCAGACGATGCGCTATAATGACCCTGGTGGTCGATTCTGGAAGTTTCTTAAGAATGGAATCAAGCAACTGTTCTGTAACGGTATCAATATTGGCTGTTGCCTCATCGAGAATGAGAAGATCGGGTTTGCGGAGAACGGCTCTCATAAAGGCAATCAGCTGCTTCTGTCCGAGACTTATCCCATCGCCGGTTGCCTTCACTTTTGTATCGAGTCCCTGGTCGAACCTGGCAAGGAGGCTCTCAAGGCCTGCCTCAGCAATTGCAGCCTCAAGCTCCTGATCCGAAAGAATGCTTTCACCGTCATATCCGTAAAGAAGGTTTTCTTTAACTGTTCCTGTAAAGAGAAACGGGTCCTGAAGGATAAAACCTATCTTCCGGCTCCGTTCAGCAGGATTATATGTTCTTATGTCGTGACCATCAAGTATTACATTCCCCTTTGAAGTATCATATAATCTCGATACCAGTGAAGCAATTGTTGTCTTTCCTCCACCGGTAGGACCAACGAAAGCATAAGTCTTTCCTTTTTCGAGGGTGAAATTTACCCTGTGCAAAACTTCCTTCCCGTTAGGATATGTAAACGATACTTTTCTGAATTCAAGAAATGATGAAGAGGCTCTGCATTCCTCCACATCCATCTTAAGAAGGTTGCTTTCGAGCGATAAGAGTTTCTTTATCCTGTCCCATGCAGCAAGCGCCACCTGGAAATTAGACCAGAGAGCTGCCATCTGCCGGAGAGGATTGTAAAAACTTGATACATATGCAATAAACCCTATCAGAAGACCCACAGAAAATTTCCCCTTCATTATCAGGTAAACTCCCAGAGCCAGCACAATAAGCTGGCCTATATTGGCAGCCAGCGTGTATATCGGCATTAGAAAATTGTTGGCAATTCCTGCCTTGACCGATTTAATATAGTTATCGTTATTAGCCTTTTCGAACTTCTTTCTAAAATAATCACGCCTGTTGAATGCTATTATCACCTTAAAGTTGGCGAGGCTCTCCTGAATCTCGGCGCTCAATCCGCCAGTGCTCTTAAGGCTGGCAGCATTTCTGTTTTTGACCCAGGGTGAGAGCAGCTTTGTTATTATCCATACAATAAGTGCAGGGGAGAGGGCAGCCAGTCCAAGGGGCAGATTTATATAAAGAAGAAGTATCGCGGCTCCGGTAATTGTAAAGATGCTGCCAATGAACTGCATCAGCGACTGCGAAATAAACTGGTTCACCTTGTCGGTGTCGTTGTTGATACGCGAAATAAGGTCACCAGCCTTGTTCTGGTTAAAAAAGTCGAGGGGAAGCTCCTGGAGTTTGTTGAAGACAGAATTCCTCAACCTGAAAACCATCCTAAGTCCAATACCTCCCATCATACGCATCTGGGTGTAATTAACAGCAAAAGCAACTGTATAAAGAACAAGCAGTATTGATGAAAAAACCAATACCCCGTGGAACTGCTTCGTCTGTATATATGTATCGATCGTATATCCAACAAGCCAGGGGCCTGCAAGGCTGAGAGTTGCATTCATCAGAATTGCCGAAAGGGCAATGATGAGTTTTCTCCGTTCTTCACTGATTATGGTAATCAGCTTCCAGAACGACTCAAATCCGCCCCGATTTGGCTCCTCCTTGTCCGATGGCTGGTACAGGTTATAATTCATAGTGATGAGTGCTTTTTTGCGAATTATAAATCTGAACATATTCTGTTGAACTTGCCAGCAGATCCTTATGAGTTCCCGAGGCTATAATCTCACCTTCCATGAGAAGAACTATTTGCTCAAAATGCTTAACGGGTGATATCTTCTGCGTTACTGAGATGAGCGTCAGATCGGGATAATTGTTTTCAAGATTGCATAATATTTTGTTTTCAGTCTTCCTGTCGACGCGTGATGTAAAATCGTCAAGCAACAACACCCTTGGATTTATTGCGAGGGCCCTTGCAAGCATTATGCGCTGCTTCTGTCCTCCCGAAAGGCTGGTACCTCTTTCCGAAACAACAGTATCGAGCTTTTCAGGAAGCGAATCAATAAAATCACTCAGGTCAGCCGTCTCGATAGCCTTCTCAATAGCTTCATCGGTAACCTTATCGCTGAATGCAATATTTTCGCGAAGCGTCATATTAAAAATGACACTATCCTGAAAAACAAATCCTATCTGGCTGTAGAACATCTCTTTGGAATAGGCATCTGCTAAAACTCCGTCTAATTCTATCGATCCCGTTGATGGAGAAATAAGATTTGTCAGAAGGTAGAGAAGCTGGCTCTTCCCGGCAGCCGTTGGACCAATAATTGCGGTTTTGCTTCCTGCTTTCACCGATAAGGTAATGTTCTTCAGTACAGGCTTCTCTTCATATGAAAGAGAAACATCTTTTACTTCGATATCGCCTTTAATAATAGTGTTTACCACTCCTTCATCCATACTTTCAGGTGCAGTAATGACCTCTGTTATCCTTGTGTACGAAGCAGATGCCTGTGCAATCATATTGCTCATAAATCCTATCATCATAATAGGGAAAATAAGCATAAGCAGGTAACTGTTAAAGGCAGCAAAATTACCGAGTGTCATTGTTCCGGCAACAACGAAATGTCCACCTTCGGCAAGGATTGCGACAACTGCAATATTCGCAACGAACATTATCACAGGGATAAGTGTCGAGAAAAGTTTCACTATTGAAAGTCCGATGTCGCGCGATACGGCACTTGCATCAAGGAATTTAAGGCTCTCCGGTTGCTGGGAATTCAGAACCCTGATCAAAGCCGAGCCCATTATGCTTTCATTTATAATCTTGTTGAGCAGATCGATATTTTCCCTTGCCTTACGAAACAAGACCTTCACTTTGCTGAAGACGAAGAAAAAGGTTCCGCCAATAATCGGTATTATCAGCATAACAGTAAGTGCAAGCCTCCAGTTGATGGTCAAAAGAAGGACAGATGTTCCTACGAGGACAAAGACCGAAGAGATGATAATAACGAAGGCCTGCGAAACAAACATCTTAACCGAATCGACATCAGAGGTGAGGTTAGTAAGCAGTTTCGAAGGATTCGACTTTAGCACAAATGAATAGCTCTGCCTTGAGATCTTTTCAGAAATACTGCTTCTCAAATCCAATGCCACCTTCTCCGAAGTGTAGGTTTGAAAAAGGTTCTGAAGGAAGGTGAATAGGAAAATGGCCGATGATGCAAGCAGAAACTGAAGAATCACAGATCCGAAATTGAAATGATTTTGTGAGAAGGAATCAATCCCATGGGCAATGATCTTTGGGATAACCATGTTCGATGCACTTCCCGCAAGAGCCATAACCACCAGCACAACCACCCTTCCGGAGTATGACCCGAGGACACTGAAAATGCTGCCTGATTTTTTCCCTTTTGGAGCTCCGGATGTCGACTTAGCCATTAAATTGTTTAATTCTCTGCAAAGGAATACAATTAACTACGCATTTGGTTTAAAAATAAGTTAAAACAATAAAAAAATCATCGGGAAATAGTGATAAGAAGGAGATTCTTTATTCAGTCAGCTGCCAGCTTATTTTCATAACTGACTCTCTGAAATAATGAAAAAAAATCTCAGGTAATTTGGACTAAGGGTCCAATATTATCATACTTTAAACCAAGGTGTTACACGGAGAAAATATGGAGTTACACGGAGGTTTTTCATTAATACCCTAAGCCTTGGTTTTTAGCAGTGAAACTCTCTTTTTACACTGTGAAACTCCGTGGTAAAAAGGTCATTTTATGATTTTTAGCTGCGAATAACAAATTTAATGCAAATTGAAAATAAATGAACTTTTGTAACTAATCAGTTTCTATAAAATTAGGTGTTATTAACAATTTTTCTTTCGAAATCAACATTATTTCTTCTTGTTTTGAGAGGTTTTGTAAAAAAGAGCACTTGTTAACAAAATATGTTTTTAGTGTTTGATAAATAGATCTTTACGTTCTTTGATTTAATTGATTTCAGGATTAGTTTTGTAGTATAGACTATGGAACCATCCGATAAAATAATCATTGAAGATCTCAGGCGTATCATTTCGATGCTTGCCCAGGAGAATGCCTTGTTGAAAGCTCGAATCGAGGTGCTTGAAAGAGAGATGGAACGGTATAAAACCAGGAAGGACAGCAACAATAGCTCTTTGCCACCATCTAAGGATGAGAACAAGACCCCGCGAACCACTAGTCTTAGAGAGAAGGGAGGTCGCAAGGCAGGTGGTCAACCTGGCCATGAAGGCAATACTTTGAAGATGAAAGAAACTCCTGATGAGATTATTGATCATCGAGCATGCTTTTGTCCCGAATGCGGGAAAGATGTGAGCAATCATCCTTTTGAGGTTTATGGCAAGCGACAGGTTATTGACATACCAGTTATTAAACCGATAGTTACTGAACACCGGGTTTACAGGTGCGTCTGCACCTGTGGTAAGGTAGTGGAAAGTGATTATCCTGTTAATGTTGACAGGCCTGTTAAATACGGTCAGGGTATTGAATCTTTCATTGGTTATCTTAGTGTTAGGCAATACCTTCCTTTTAAAAGACTTCAGGAGATGCTTAATGATATCTTTTCTGTTGAGATAAGTGAGGGAGGTCTTCATTGTTTGTTGAATCGGCTTGCCTCCAAGGGCACTGATGCCTACGAATTGATACGTCAGAATGTAATGCGAAGCAGAGTTATCGGCACAGATGAAACCGGGGTTAAGATAGGCGGGAAAAAGCATTGGTTCTGGACATGGCAAAACGACAGGGCTACATATATTGTCCCTTCTGATAATCGTGGAACAAACACGATCAATAGGAATATGAACGGAATATCCAGGGAAGCTGTCCTTGTTCATGATTGCTGGAAGGCTCACTTTCAAACTCCGACAGGAAGCCACCAGATTTGCACAGTGCATCTTGAGCGTGAGACCAAATACCTTGAAGAGCGTTATAAAGCGGACTGGCCTGTCAGATTCAGGGACATGCTTAAGAGGGCGCATAAACTTAAGAAGCAACTTACACCAAACCTCTATTACCAACCTAATCAACTCCGATCTGACCTTGAAAAGGAGTTGGATCATCTGTTGCAGGAACCTTTGGACCCAAAACATAAAGAGACTATCTCTTTCCAGAAGAGAATTGTAAAATATCGTGATCATCTCTTTACCTTTCTTTACCATCCCGATGTTCCTCCAGACAATAATGGTTCGGAAAGAGCCATCCGAAATGTCAAGGTCAAACAAAAAATATCCGGACAGTTCAAAATACCTGGTGCTGCTGAAAACTTCGCCATCCTGAGATCCATTATAGATACTACCATAAAAAATAATCAAAGTGTGGTAGGTGCCTTAAGTGCCATCGCTGGTTATAAAAGAGACTGATTTATTCTATTTCTATTAACTTTAGGCATTCTAGGCACTTAAAAATCTAGTCACTGATTAGTTACAATGGTTTTAATGTCTGAATCCAATACTTGAATTGTTAAAGATTAAAATCAAAAATAGTAATTTGATCTCTTTTTTCATTCTTTCGTAATAGATCTGCGGTTGCATATTCAGAATCAGCAGGTTCAAATCCCCGGATGGTCTGTTTCTTTTTAAAACTTTATTCTCAAAATTCCGTCAAAATGTTCCTGATAAATAAGTTTGCTGTTTTTTTCCTGGATGATTCCTGGCGCAGGCAGAAAGTGATATTGGAATTTCCTGTAAACTACCAGTTTGGTTCTTAATCCGGATAAGCAGCCGGGTTGTCCCTTATTTTTTAATTTTGCCATAAGATATAACGGGACCATCAACATAAGCTTCATTAAAAATCAGACTGTCTTTATCTATGGAAAAGTTGGAAGTGATGATTGAACTGGTTAATCGGAGTTGACCCGAATTAGAAGTCTCAATTTTATAACCAGAGGTATTTAACAGTGTGTCATTTCTATATTCGGTCATAGTTCCTGTCGGGAAAAACTCAAGTGTTTTGGTATACCCGGTGGTTTGAGGGCTCGATACCCTATTCCCGTATGGAATAATTGTTTTAACCCATCTCCATTTGCCTATTATCTGGTCATTATCGTCATCTTTTTTGCAGCATGTAAAAAATAGGATGAATATCAGGCTTATAAAAATCGAATTCTTTTTCATGGGACAAGTTTTTAACCTTTCAACAAATTTCATGCTGCTTTTTATCCTATCTGGCATTTGTCAGGGTGTTTAATTATGAAAAGCATCGATCCATTGAAGATTTACTTAGTTGAGTCCACTCCGAAAAGTG
>CAIPJU010000981.1 GCA_903865465.1 uncultured Bacteroidota bacterium | reverse complement strand
CCTGGCACCTTCCTCAAATAGATCGGGTGCTTGCTCCTCCAGTGTTTCCACAAATTGGCAAATTTCTTTGATCATTGCTTATAAATAATTATCATTAAATGAGAGTATTTTAACATAATGAGTTAATTCACCTCCACCCACCCAAACCCTATCGAATTCTTTTCTCCCAATCCTGTTGCCAGAATTAATTTGTGTATCTCCTGAGGACAGCTTAGTGTGAAAGTATATACAAACCCTTTTATTTTACTTTCTTCCGGGGTATTCGACTTGATTGTAACAAGCTTCGATTTAAGAGTTCCTGTAAAAGTAAATTCGAATTTGAAATCTTCGGCGAGTCCATCCTTACCATTTACAGCATTGTATTTACTCATAACATTCCGTCGAAGGAAGGTAGAGTAGCCATCTGTTTCGGGTCCGATATACTGCGGATATTTAGACTCATCCCTGAATCCTATTACAACAGGCGATGTGGCCTTGTAGGTCATCGAATTAAGTATAACAGGATCCGTAAGCCGTTCTACCTGTTTAACAACCAGGTCGAGTCCATTGAAGCGGTCGCCCAGATAGAGTTCCTGTGAGTTGAAAAGTCCGATAATGAATTTTTCGGCAGCTTCTGCCAGTAAAAAAGAGACATCGAGTGAAAGTTCATCCTGAAGGATTTCAAAGAGAACCTTCTCTTTCCATAGCCTGGGTCTTCCAAAGTCCAATGGAGAGTAACAGAATAATTTAAACTGCTTACCTTCTGAAACATATCCTCGTGTGTGAAGAAAGTCAGAAAATTCCGGATCCGCCTTGTCAAGCACCTTATAAATCCAGGCGTTTATATAATACTGATAGTCCATCGGCAACATTCGATGCCTTCCAGTTCGATTGAATTTGATTCTGAATCTCATGATGATGCGATTAAATGAACAAAACAATTAAATATATATTGATAAAATTAATCTGCCCTTTCAGGGCGCGTATGTTACTAATTTGTTTTCCCGGGGCTTTGCCCCCGGGCTGAATTAAGCTGCCACTCTGTGGCGATTATTGTTTTTTCCATCCTTTCATTCCCCGTGAATACAATGAAGGACTATTCATCGCTTTTACTTTGCATGGAGCATTCCGTTATTTAATTTTTCAATTATTTAATCTTTAATATCCCAACTTTCAATTTCTTCCTCAAATATTCCCTGAATCCCTCATCTCCCATCACCTCGGTATCTTCAGGCAAACCCATGCAGAATCTTCCCGGACCTTCATACTTCGCAACATTTACCTTAAGCAGAAACCTTTTACACTCTTTCTCTTCGAGGTTTTTCTCCGATAAGGGATACTCCTCAATCAGAAGGTTCCTGGCCCTGAGATTCATTTCAATTATGATCTCCTTCGTGAGCTCACCCGTATTCCGAAAAATATCAACCGGCATCGCCCTGTGAAACCTCTGATACTCCCATGGAAGCGGCGTAATAACAACTTCCTTGATCCTGCTTGTCTTGAACTGCCTGTTTTCCTTAATACCGGTATCAAAAGCCCATACCAGATTAAAATCATCGCTGAAGGAAAAAGGCTCAACAATCCTGTTACTCACTGTCTGGCTGTTCCCCGAAGCATAATCATTCAGCATGACCTGTTTTTTTGCTTTTAAGGCATCATTAAGTTTGAGCGCCTTCTCCTTTTTCTCTTTCCTCAGATAGAGCTCTATCGGTTTGTCGTGGTTAAGGAAGGATATCAGTTTATGCTTCAGTCCTGAAAGGGCAGCTGTACTCTCCCCAAGATTATCAATAGCTTTCGATAAAAGATAATTTTCCTCCTCGGTGAAATGCAATATGCTTTTCAACACCAGATGATCACTATCATTGTAATCAAGGTTATAGAGCCCTCTCTTCTGTATCAGATCAAATCCGGTCGCTCTCAGTATCTTACAATAGTCGTAAAAGGCACTATCCTTTATTTCCAGAAAGGATATACATTCTCTCTTCGATTTGGGATAACTGTTCGATAAGTAGAGTATGAACTTAAGAATACGATGAGTTTTAGTCTCCTGCAGCATGGTTTAACTGACAATATCTAAATATAGAGAGATTATTGATAATAAGCAATGATAAATGACTTTTGTACCAACAAAATGAAACATATTATTTTGAGATAAAATCCTCAATTAAAAAGGTGAAGAGATATTCATTTACAGTTTCTTCAATTTTTATCGGAAGAAGAACCTTCACAGTTTTCCCTATGTAAGACAATTTAATTGCATTAAGCCCTTCTGGCGTTGAAGAGTAGTTAATAAACAGAGGTTTTTCCTGCCAGCCTCCATACTGACCACTGACGAAATATGCATTATCAGTCGGCATAACCAGATCATCCAGATTGGCTCCTTTCACAATAGTCGTTGGTGGTTGTGAATTAGTTCTGTCTGTATATTTAACTCCGGAATGAAAGACTTTTTTGCTGGAACCTGTTTCATCTACATAAACAGCCTCATCCCAAATAATCTTTATTGAGTGGTCCGATTTATTTGTCAGATTAAAACTGAATTGGTTTTTTTGCGGGAGCCAGATAATCTTTATCAGACCATCCTCATAGCTGTATTTGGTAACCCCCTTGTCATCAAAGTTAACAACACGGGTATCACCATACTGTTCTTTAACATTTTTCGGTGTTTCAACCTCCTTCAACCCAACTTTATAGATGCCGGTATAAGCCATACAGCCATTTAGTAACGTCGCACAGGCAGCAAGTATTAATAACTTCTTCATCTTAAATAAAATTACTTCGTGATTAAAATTTATCATTCAAAATTCGGCCATCAGACTCCGTGAATCGCGAAGTTTATTATTTTCTGTCAGAATTTTT
>CAIPJU010000980.1 GCA_903865465.1 uncultured Bacteroidota bacterium | reverse complement strand
GTTTATGCACAAAGATATCGATACGATATTGCGACATGCACGAAAAAATGATTTTTCTATCAGTATTTTAAGTAATCTGGTATTATTGAACGACAAGCATATTTCATTACTGAAAGAGGTCAACCCCTCGTTGGTTCAAGTTTCGCTTTATTCGATGAAAGCCGAAGAACACGATGCAATTACATTGGTAAAAGGTTCATTTACAAAAACAAAAAACGCCATTGAACGCCTGGTCGCAGCAGATATTCCAGTACAGATAAGCTGCCCGGTAATGAAACTCAACCGCAAATCGTATAAAGACGTATTGGTTTATGCCAATAATCTGAGAATCAAAGCACAAACCGATTTCATTATGATGGCTCAAGCCGATCAAAATATTAATAATCTGGCGCAACGCATCAGCATACCCGAAACTGCCGAATTGCTTACAGATATGCTTCAATTTGATCAGGATTATTTAGATTCGACCTTGCAGCAGGATTCAAAATCGTTTGATATTGAAAAATATAAAAAATCCCCGGTTTGCGGCGTAGGTGTTGATAATATCTGCGTTACTGCCAATGGTGATTATTACCCTTGTGCAGGTTGGCAGGGTATGATTTTAGGTAATGCCTATAAACAAAGTCTCAAAGATATTTGGGAAAATTCGGAGCAAATTAAAGTACTACGGACAGTCACTAACGCATCGTTTCCCAAGTGTATTGAATGTGAAGCTAAAGACTATTGTGCTATGTGCCTTGTTCGCAATTACAACGAGAACAATGGTGATATGTTCAAGATTACGAAACATTTTTGCGATGTGGCATTTCTGAATAAACAAATGGTGGAAGAACATTTTAAAACTAAATTATAAGAGAGAAATGAGAAGCTTAGAAGAAATAGAAGTACTGGATTCAATGAAAAGAGTGCTTGATAAAATAAATGAGAAATTGAAAGATGAAACTGTTTTAGGAGATATAATGGAAAATGAACGCCTGAAAATCAAGAAAGTTTGGGTTGAACGTAAGATAAAAGAATGGACAGATTTTATTGATCAATAGTGCCTTCGGAGAAAATTTAAAATTCATATTATAGAAACATTAAAATAAAAATTACTGACTTAAGCCTATGGCTCGATATGTTCTTAGGGTAATTAACCCAATTGATCTCGACTTCTTTGATGAATGCTTTAGCTCATATGATGAGGCTCAGAACTATGCTTTCGAAAAACTTGGAGCAAAATTGATTAATGGTCAACTTTGTAATACAAATGGAGATCGCAAATCGCTGGTGGAAATATTTAAATCTCATTTGTATTACCTCGAACCCTTAAGTATTTATACTGATCAATATGGCATTTTTGAAGATGAAATAATAAATGTTCATATTGAAGAAGGTCATTTAGTGATAACAAAAAGAATTGGTAGTCAGACTATCATCGAAACTTAAATATATTGATGAAGACTTATGATAGGATTGCCACTAAAATCTGCGATTGCCACGTTCATTATGGACAATTCAGGGAAGACTGCTATGATCCAAAAGAACTAGTCCAATGGTTTGATGAATTAGGTATCGATAAAGTTGGCATTATGCCTATTTCCATGGAAAGTGATTTCCCACAGGATCAAAAAATAATGAAATTATTGCCGCAGAAAAGGTTCGTTCCTTATTTATGGGTGAACCCTGAAATGGTTGATGCTGATCCTTCTCTAAAAATATACGATACCCTAAACTACAAAGTAATCAAAATACATTCGTATGCCAGAAAAGAATGGGATACGATGCCGGATAAAATAAGAACTGTTATACAAGCTGCCTACATTAAAAGCGTTCCGGTCATGTTTCATACCGGAGGATGGCGTGGTTCCAATGCTATCCAGTTTTACAAATTTTGTCGCGAATTCCCTGAAGTAACATTTATTTTAGCTCATGGGAAGCCAATTTCGCAAACATTAACGGTACTAAAAGGGGCTAAAAATGCCTATGTCGATAATTCGTTTATGGACATTGAGAGCATAAAAATGGTTTGTGATGCAGGTTTGTCATCAAGAATTCTTTTTGGGACTGATTTTCCGATCATGAAGACGTTTTGGCCAGAGATAAACCTGGTCGATTGGTACAAAAACCACGTGATTGAGCTTATACAAACCTTTGGAGAAAAGGATTTTATGGTTTGGGCCAATGAGAATTTTTATAAGTTGATATTGAAATAAGAAAAACGAGTTGGGTTGCGACCAACACTAATAGTTTAATGTATTATTAATCAGAGTATTAAAAATAACAGAATACATAGAGACTTATTAAATCAAAATATATGGCAGTTCATATTTTTAGCGGACGATACACAAATACCAGCGACATACTCTATACATTTGATGGGAAACATCTTTATTCCGGGCGGTACACGAACAGCAGTGATATTCTTTATACATTTGATGGTCAGCATATTTACAAAGGAAGATATACAAATAGCAGCGATATATTGTATACATTCGATGGGAAACATCTTTACAGTGGCCGTTATACCAACATCAGCGATGTATTATTTACATTTGACGGCAAACATATTTACAGTGGTCGTTACACCAACTCAATTGATATTCAATACACATTTGACGGGTTGCACCTATATAGCGGGCGATACAC
This sequence comes from uncultured Bacteroidota bacterium, assembly GCA_903865465.1. Taxonomy (GTDB): domain Bacteria; phylum Bacteroidota; class Bacteroidia; order Bacteroidales; family VadinHA17; genus LD21. The sequence continues at coordinate 420 of CAIPJU010000980.1, read as the reverse complement.
AAATAGCAGCGATATAATACTCACGGTTGACGGCCGAATACCGGTGTGTTTTTTTGCAATACTTTGATAAAACTCGGTAGTTGCTTATCACTTTAAGGGTTCATCGTATCCGTCCGGCCAATCCAACCTGGCAGTTGTTACTTGATGACCTGACTTTGAACAAAAAAATTATCCAGAAGAATTCAACAACTCATCCAGTTACATGTTAGATTTAACCTTTGGAAGTATTATTAATGGAGCTACAATCTCTGATATTCTTAATTGTCAAAGTTGAATCCATTTTAATATTGGTGGCGGTTAAAACATAATGCCAGAATTTACCTTATTTGTGAATGAATGGAGAAGTAAAAGTAGTTTATTGAGATTTATGCTGAACAAAAATTTATCGAAATACCAATTCATATATTTGATTACCAATTC
>CAIPJU010000979.1 GCA_903865465.1 uncultured Bacteroidota bacterium | reverse complement strand
TCGTTTTGACAACATTGATAGTCCAGAATTAGAACATATCGCTCCACAGACACCGACAAATGGGGAACCAATTGCAGCAGGCTATTGTGAGTATGATGAAGAATTTAGAAACCAATACATTGACTGTTTGGGAAATTATTTACTTCTTTCTAAATCACACAATTGTTCGGTTGGGAACAGACCATTTAGCGAGAAAAGAAATTCGTATAACCATCTTGGACAACAAAGAGAAATTCAAAATATGACTTCGGAAGTGGAAATTTGGAATAAGGAAAAAATCAGTCTGCGTAAAGACAAAATAGTGAAATTTATACTTGAAAACTTCTAAGAAAATAATGCACATGGCTCTAACAAAGGCTATATGCAATAAGGGTTTCAGTAGTAATTCAAGCGTTCTACCCCGCTCAAACTTCGGTGTTGGTGGACAGGAAAGTAGCCCGCAATCCCTTACTGCATATAGCCTCGACCGTTATGTGTAAGGTTAAGAGAGACTGCCATTCACAAGATTAATCTAACAACCAAGTTCAATACTAAGAAAAATAGAATGAGACTTAAATCGATATTATTATACTCCATAGTACTCCTACTTGCATTAATATCTATCGTCTCATATCCATGGATTAAAAGATTTTTCCAGATTGATTCCTGCTTAGATATTGGAGGTAGCTGGAACTATAAAACAGGACAATGTGATGGTACGATTCCTGACAACATCATCATCAATGAAATACTAATTGAAGCAATCAAACAAGACTCATTGGATACTACATTACCGATTATAAGTAAACTTGTCAATTACTATTTTTATAATCTAGATATTGTAAAAGATTCAAACCTGGAATATCCTATACCACCTCCACCACCACCATCGAATGAAAAGGGAGAACCACTGATATTACAATATTTCCGATACAGTCAGGAAAAAAATATTGGGTATACCATAAGCATCTGTGATTCAACATTCTTCGAACGACAAATGAATAATGCAAAAAATATAGAATTAGATTCATCCAGATTCAATGACATTATTCCATTTGAAAATGACTCTCAAAATAAACTCAGAAGAAGGGAATATTATGAGTTTTTAATTCCCCTTTTCAATTGTGATAAATCAATTGCATGGGTACAATATAATTATCATTGTCCCGCATGCGGATATGGTCGCATGGTAATATTAAAAGAAATAAATAATACCTGGTTGAAAATTGATTCATATACTACCTGGAGGAATTAATCTTGGACAACAATTAATTGAAAAACGGATTCCTATAACATGAAAGTTTTAAAATTAACCCTACACATAACAACAGCTAAGCATAATGCGGGACTCAGAGCAATCGAATGTTTTATATATCGCATTAGATTTTCAGGTACCACGATTGTTCCATCTACCGCAGACCCGCACTATGCCTAGCTGCGGCCGTTACAGCCAAGTTTAATGACTATTATAAAATTCGGTTTGTTTCCTAATAAAGAAACATTTATCTTTGCATAAACTTTTTTAGCATGACTGAAAAATTTCGAGTTCAGTTTTTAGAAGAGGCAGCAGAATTTATTGACAACCTTGACGAGAAAGCAAGAGACAAGGTAATCTATAATATTCAGAAGGCGAGATTTTCTAGCGATCGGGAAATTTTTAAAAAACTGAAAGATGAAATTTGGGAATTCAGGACTTTGTATAACAAAACCCATTACAGACTTTTTGCATTCTGGGACAAGACCGGGAAAATTGAAACAGTTGTAATTTCAACACACGGACTAATTAGTGTCTGTCTCTAAATTTAAACTGTTGATAACAAGTTCAATACTTTGATAAGTAGATAAAGTACTTTACCCTGATATTTTTAACTTAGGGTCAAAAATAGGAATAAGATGAAACTGTTCAACGATTTTA